>PCUD01000166.1:82569-114588 GCA_002786785.1 Ignavibacteriales bacterium CG18_big_fil_WC_8_21_14_2_50_31_20
TTCCCGAATTATCTTTTTTCTGTTTGCAAATTACCTTTGTCCCAAATATTCCTCTAAGTTTTTCTTCAAGACTTGCATTAGAAATATAATCAATTGATCGTGTTTTATCATCTTCCTTTTCATGTGGTGGTTTTGTTTTAATTATTCCGTCTTTAACTAATTGCTCAACATTACGTACGGACAATTTTTCTTTTAGAATTTTTTCAAAGATTTCTAATTGGGATTTTTCGTCGGATAAACCCAAGATTGCTCGAGCATGCCCAGCACTTATTTTGTTATCTATTAATGCTTGTTGAATTACATTTGGAAGTTTTAACAATCTCATTGAATTTGTTATAGTAGACCGTTCTTTTCCAACTTTATTTGCAATTTCTTCTTGCGAAAGATTGCATTCAATCATCAATTTTCGGTACGTTTTTGCAATTTCAATAGCATTTAAGTCTTCACGTTGCACATTTTCAATTAATGCCAAAGCCAGCATTGCTTCTTTTGTATCAACTTTAATTATGTATGCAGGAATATCTTTTAAACCAATTTCCTTTGAAGCACGTAATCTTCTTTCACCAGATACTAACTCAAAATGCTTATCCACCCTTCTAACAGTAATTGGTTGAATTAATCCATTTTCAATAATAGATTTTTTTAATTCATCCAAAGCACCAGGTTCAAAATTTGTACGTGGTTGATAAGGATTAGGAAGAATATTATTTGTTGGTATTTTTGACAAAATATCAACAGAGGCACCATCATCTCGGATAATTTCAGATTCCGAAATTGTAATTTTTTCGTCCAAACTTTCCTTATTGAAATTTGGATTAATTAATGCTCCAAGTCCGCGACCTAAACCAGTTTTCATTTTACTCATCTATTTTCTTTATTTTTGTTCGTTCAATCAATTCAGCAGCTAACTGCATATAGTTTTTTGCACCAGTTGAAATAGAATCGTATAGCAGAACTGGTTTTGCATGACTTGGAGCTTCAGAAATTCTAACATTTCTATGAATTACAGCTTCAAATACTTTTTCACCAAAATATTTATTTACTTCTTCTCTAACTTGGTTAGAAAGTTTTAACCTCTGATCAAACATGGTTAAAAGTACGCCTTCAATTGAAAGATTAGGATTTAAATTTTTTCGAACAAGATTAATTGTATTTAAAAGTTGTCCTAATCCTTCAAGTGCAAAATATTCGCATTGAACTGGAATTATAACAGAATCGGAAGCAGTTAACGAATTTAAAGTCAACAAGCCCAACGAAGGTGGACAGTCAATAAATATGAAATCGTACTTGCTCCTCAAATTTGACAAAGGTTCTGTTAATTGATGTTCTCTATTCTCTACCGAAACAAGTTCAATTTCTGCTCCAACCAAATCAATAGTTGAAGGAAGAATATCTAAAAATGGCATGTAAGTAGATTGAATTGCATTTTCAGCATTTTCCAAACCCATTAAAACATCATACACTGAAGGATTATTTATTTCAACTCCTAATCCAGAAGAAGAATTAGCTTGAGGATCAATATCAACTAATAAAGTCCTATATTCAGCGGCAGCTATCGATGCAGATAAATTTATAGCAGTTGATGTTTTTCCAACACCACCTTTTTGATTTGCAATTGAAATTATTGGCATATTTCCTATCTATCAATTTTATTAGCCCAACTTCGTTAATAATTATATTTAATACAAAAAAAGTTGGGTTTCATTTGTAATTATTATTTTCAATTTTTATAATTCTATTTCTTGACCGTATTCTAATACAATCGCTTTTTTGCCTATTGATTCTACTTTTAACTTAAATTCTTTTGGATTTACTTCAATAACTGGAAATGTATTATAATGAATAGGAATTGAAACATCAGCTTTTAAAAATTCGGTTGCTTTTACTGCATCATTTATTCCCATTGTAAAATTATCACCAATTGGAAGCAAAGCATAATCAATTTTATTCATTTCACCTATTAATTGCATATCCAAAAATATTCCCGTATCACCTGCATGATATATGGTTTTATTATCTATTGTAATAATAATTCCAGCAGGTTCACCACCAAAATGATTGTCAGGAGTAAGTGACCCGTGATGAGCAATTGTAAATTTTACCCGCCCAAATTCAAACTGGTGACTTCCACCTATGTGCATATTATGAGCTTTCAAACCATTTTCGATACAATAATTAGCAAGCTCGTTTACTGCAATTACTGTTGAATTATGTTTTTTGGCAATTTTAAATGTATCACCAAGATGATCACCATGAGCGTGTGTGAGCAAAATATAATCAGCTTTTACTTCATCCGATTTAACTGGAGAAGTAGGATTTCCATCTAAAAACGGGTCAATCAAAATGACTTTTCCGCCATCAGTCGTAATTTGAAAAGCAGAATGTGAAAAATATTTAAGTTTCATGATTTACTCCATTTTGATAAATCTAATTCCACTAATTTCAGTTCTTTAATTTAATATTTTAATTATTATAATTCAGAATTGTTTTTTGTGCTTTTCAAAAGAACTCTTAAAAAGCCAATAATTGCCTGAAAAGGACGCATTTTGCTTTTATTGTCATTGTAAATTATTGGGATATTAACATACCCAATTGATTTATTGTTTAATGAAGCATTTATTAGCATTTCTGTTTCGGCTTCAAAACCTGTTTCAAATGGTAAAATTGATTTAATAATATCTTTTTTAAATGCACGATAGCCACTTTGACTGTCTAAAATTCTAATTCCAATTCTTTTTGAAAGTAACCAACTTGTTAGTTTATTACTAATAATTCTGTGAAAAGGCATTCCTTTTAGTGAACTTAATCTATTGCCAACTACAACATCAAAATCACTAATAGCTTCAGCAAATTCTGGAATTTGTTCAGGCAAATGTTGTAAATCGGCGTCAATTGTAATAATTATATCGCAATTATATTCAAGAGCTTTCATAAGTCCAACTTTTAACGAAAATCCTTTTCCTCTATTTTTGCCGTTTGAAAGCAAAATTATTTTATCATTTGGCTCAAGTAATTCTTTACTTCCATCTATAGAGCCATCATCTACACAAATAATTGTGGAAGAATATGGATAAACCCTTTGTAAAAGTTCATCTAGAAAATCAATTTCATTATAAATTGGAATTACAACGCAGATATTATTTTGATTTGTTGAAAAGCTCAAAAATGCCTTTTAATCCTTTATGTTGTTTTGATTCAATACGTCTTGTTAAATATTTACGGACAGAATCGCGTGATAAGCCTCTGTATAATTTACCATCTTCTGCAATTGAAATAGAACCAGTTTCCTCTGAAACAATTAAACATATTACATCTGCCTGCTCTGTCATTCCAAGTCCTGCTCTATGCCTCATACCAAGTGGTAATTTATCAAATTTTGTTGAATTTGAAAGTGGAAGAGTACAACGTGCAGCAAGAATTATATTGTTTTTCATAATTACGGCACCATCATGCAAAGGTGAACGAGGGAAAAATATTGACCTAAGTAAATTAACACTTACTTCTGAATTTATTCTTTCACCAGTGTCAATAAAACTTTTTATTCCAATTGTCCGCTCTAAAACTATAAGTGCTCCATGTTGGTGTTGCGACATTTCAAAAGCCGCTGTAGTTAAAATATCGGCTACTTCATCTTCAGTTTCATCGCGTTTAAAAAATTTTGACCCAAAAGGCTGCTTTCCAAGAAGCAACAAAAATCTTCTAATTTCAGGCTGAAATAAAATAATAAAAGCAATTACCCAAATATCGGTTAATAATTTTAATAACCATCCAAGTGCTTTTAAGTTACCAGCTTGAGCAATAAATGAAAAGAAAAGGACAACAATTAGTCCAAGAAAAATTTGTGCAGCAATTGTCCCCTTAATAATTGAATGAATTTTATAGATTATAAATGATACCATCGCAATATCAAGTAAATCCAAAAAAGTAAAGGACATAAATCCTATTTTAAATATCTCAAACATTTATTATCAATTTGTTAGTAATTTGTTTATTTTTTTTAATTGCACAGCGTTTTTAACATTATGTGTGCGAACTATTTTTGCGCCTTTATTAACTGCATCTGTTTCAAGAATAATAGTTGCTATATCTCTGTTTTCAATTTCCAAATTTAACGATTTTCCAATTAAAGATTTTCGAGAAACACCAATTAATAAAGGACTTTCTAATTGTTGAAATTTAGCTAAATTTCTTAGTAATTCATAATTATGATTTACCCTCTTCCCAAATCCAATGCCCGGGTCAACAATAATTGATGAAACTCCTTTAGCTTTTGTTGAATTAATTTTGTTCATTAAATACTCATACACTTCTTCAAAAACATTTTCGTATTTTGGATTTTCTTGCATTGTTCTCGGTTTGCCTTGCATGTGCATAATTACAATTGAAGCATTATATTTTTTTACTACTTCCAGCATATTTTCATCTGCCAAACCAGAAATATCATTTATAATTTTGGCACCTTTTTCTAATGCAGCTTGGGCAACTAACCATTTTGTTGTATCAATTGAAATAATTGCATTGGGTTTGTGTTTAAGTATGTTTTCTATTGTTGGAATTGTTCTGTTAATTTCTTCTTCAACTGAAACTTCTTCGGCACCAGGTCTCGAAGATTCTCCTCCAATATCAATAATATCTGCACCATCTTCAATCATTTGAAAGGCATGCTCAGTTGCCAAATTTAAGTTAAAATATTTCCCTCCATCAGAAAATGAATCTGGAGTGACATTTAATATGCCCATTACATAAATTTGATTATCTGAAATGAGTTTTTGATAGAAATTGTTTGACAAAGGATTATCCAATATTATTTTGCTATTCGAACTTTAACATATTTTCTAAAAGAGCTGTTCTATTTTCTACAATATTTATATATTCTTGATTAATTTCAAAACCTATAAAATTTCTGTTGCTTTTTAATGATGCAACTGCTGTTGTACCACTACCGATAAATGGATCAAGAATAACATCTGATGTAAATGAATATAATTGGATTAATCTATAAGGTAAATCAACAGGAAAAGGAGCTGGATGACCAATTCGCTTTGCAGACTCTGCATTAAAAGTCCATATAGATTTTGTCCATTCCATAAATTCTTCACGCGAAATGGTGTCCTTCTTAATTCCCATTTCAACTTTGCTTCTTTCTCTTTTGTAATCACCTTTCGAAAATACTAGAATATATTCGTGAATATCTCTTAAAATAGGATTTGAAGCTGACATCCAACTTCCCCAAGCAGTTGAAGGGCTGGCACTAGAAGCTTTATTCCAAATTATTTCACCACGCATATTAAATCCAATATCGAGCATAATTTTTGAAATATAGTCGGATAAAGGAATATATGGTTTTCTACCTAGATTTGCTAAATTGATACATGCTCGACCTCCATTTACTAAAACTCGATAGGTTTCTGCAAAAACGTTTCTTAACATTTCCAAATATTCATTTAAGGAAAGATCTTCATCATAATCCTTTGAAACATTATAAGGTGGTGATGTAATCATTAAATGCACTGAGTTATTAGGTATCATCGACATATCAACAGCGGAACCCAAAATTGTACTATTCAAAAGTTGTTTTGGAAATATATTACTTTCTTTTTGAACTTCCTTTGTTTGACCAAGCTCATTATACAACTTGGAATTATAAAATTTACTAGAATCATGGTTGCTTCTTCCATTTGTCCCAAATGAACTCGAGACGGTTCCTTTTATATTACTATTCTTTTTAATCATAAATCACTTATTTATTAGGTTAAGAAATTTCTCTGCTCTTGCAATATCATTTTCTTGGTTAGCAGCAATTAATATTATTTCTCCTAACCATCTTTTTGGTAGCATTGAAGAAAAGAAATTCATGTCTGAATTTACAATATCTATAATGTAATTACTCAGCTGATTATATTCACTAAAAGTTTGAAAACCATTTCCAGTTGAGTTTGTAATGTATTCACTAGATGGATTTGGATATACAGAAATAAATCCTTGTATAATTCCAGATTTCTTTAAATAATCGACTTTATTTAAGTATGACTTTGTTATAGGACTGTTTCCAATTACGATTATTGGAATTTTTGTTGACTCACTTCCAGAGACTCTAATATTTATTGATTTACCAATGGCTTTTAACATTGAATCAGAGCGTAAAATTGATGGATTTCCTTTATGAGTTTTATAATCACCTATAAAATTTATATTATTATCTTCATAAATATAATTATTCACAATACTCATTTTGATTTCTATAAGAAGTTTAATGTTATCTGCTTTTTGGTGGGTCTCATTTGAATTACAAAATGCCAAATCAGCATTACTTTGAGTTGATAATCCCAATTCATTGCAAACTACACCATTAACTGCATAATATCCTAACTCTGCAGCAATTGGTTGAAAAAATTCTTTTGCCCATTTCTCTGTAAATTGTCCAATTAGGGAATTTCTACTATTTAATAATTGCCCTTCTGCTTGTTCTCCCTTAGGAAAATATGCAAAATATTTACCTCTCAATTTATAAAATAGTTGCTCAGCTGTTGCGAAATTCTTCAAAGCGGCAGTAAAAAATTCTTTCTCAATGTCTTCATTCCAAAAACTCATAATCCCTCGAAATTATTTAATATAACATATTATAAAGAAATCAAATTTTTCAACTCAGTTGCTGCAGCAGAGATATTATCTTGTCCAAAGATTGATGAACCAGCAACAAAAATATCACAACCAGCATTTGCAACTTTATTAATATTTTGAGCCGAAATTCCTCCATCAATTTCTATTTCAAAATTGAGTTTCTTTTCTTCTCTTATTTTTGCTAATTCAGATATTTTGTTTAAGGTTGATTCAATAAATTTTTGTCCACCAAAACCTGGATTTACGGACATAATTAGTACAAAATCAACAAACTCTAAAATTTCACTTAATGTATTTACTGGTGTCGAAGGATTTAATACAACTCCAGCTTTTGCACCTAATTCTTTAATTTTTGCAATAGTTCTGTTTAAATGCACAACTTCTTCTTGATGTACTGAAATATAATTTGCACCAGCGTTTATAAAATCCTCAATAAAATTATCGGGGTCTTTTATCATCAAATGAACATCAATTGGCAATTTTGTGACTTTACGAACAGCTTTTACAACAACTGGTCCAAAAGTGATATTTGGAACAAACTTTCCATCCATAATATCACAATGAATTATATCGGCTCCTGCAATTTCTACATAACGTATTTGCTGTGCAAGATTTGAAAAATCGGCAGAAAGAATTGAAGGAGCAATTTTTTTCATTTAGTTACCTATTACTTTTTGAAATAACTACGTTTACACTATCACCAATATTTAATAGATTATCTTGAGATGGAACTTGACTAATAATTGTATTTGGCAATAATGTAGGTGATGAAATATATGATTTACTGCCAAGTTTAAGACTAAATCTGTGCAAAATTTTAATTGCTTCTTTTTCAGATTTAGCAATTAAATTAGGAACACGCACCATACCTATTCGTGGTCCAACACTAATTTTTAATCTAATAGAATCCCCTTTTTCTACCTGCGTTTCAAAAGGAAATTCTTGTTCAACAACTGTTCCCATTGGTAATTCAGAACGTACTTCGTCAATGCTTTTTACAAATAGTCCAATTCTTTCTAAATTTACACTTGCATCACGGTATGTTTTCCCAACAAGTTGAGGCATTTCAATAATTGGCTCACCACCACTAATATGCAAATAAACTCTTCGATTTTCTTTTACATTAGTGCCAGCATAAGGTTTTTGAAATATCACTTCATTTTCCTTAAATCTTGCATCATACCTTGGGCCAACAACAATTGGGGTTAATTTTAAGTCTTCAATTGTTTTAATTGCAATATCTTTATTTAATCCAACAACATTTGGAAGTAGTAATTCATTAGCCTGCACAATTGAAGGCATTAAATAATTATTTATTCCAAAAAATACTCCAACAACAATAATTACTAAAATTATTGCAAGTACTATTAACAGTCTAACAAGTTTTTTTATTTTAATTGTATTAATCATTTAATGTCGTATAAAATTTAGTTTTCATTTATGTGGTAGTTTTAATTTTTAAATATATTAAATGAAGTTTTGTTAGACAAACAATTACTTTTTTTTTGAACCCAAATAGTTTTATATATTCTTTAAATTTTCTTTTATCTATTTTTTATGCAATTATTTTATCATAGTTTGAAAAATAGATAAAAACATTTTTGTTTTCATTTCTAAATCTAGTAGTGTGGAATTATTTTTAATTGTGAAATCTGCCAGATTTTCTTTTTCATTTTCGGGTATTTGGAATTGCATTCTTTTTCTTATTTCTATCTCGGATAAATTGTCACGTTTTTTTATTCGCTCAATTCTTGAATTTTCATTGGATGTGACCAAAAGAACATAATCTAAAATTCCATCCACTTCTGCTTCATAAATTAATGCAGCTTCTACAAATACAATTTTGCTCTTTTTAAATTCTATATTCATTAATTCATTAATTTTTTCAACCATTGGGGGATGAACAATTGAGTTTAATATGTTAATACTTTGAACAGAAGAAAAAGCTTTTGAAGCAATATAAATAGTATTTAATTTATCATCACAATAGGATTTTTCACCAAATTCTGAAATAATTAATTCTTTAACTGACTCATCTTCAAACATAATTTGTTTTGCAATATTATCAGCATTCAAAACAACATAACCATTTTTCTCAATAATTTTGGAAACATGTGACTTCCCAGTACCAATTCCACCAGTAATTCCAATTTTCACAGATTAATTCCTCAAATAGTAGAAATATATTTAATTATTTTTTGTAATATTTTAATGCATCTGGTAAAAGTTCACGTAAATTTTCAATTCTTGTTTCATCAGATGGATGTGTACTTAAAAATTCAGGCGGTGCTGAACCAGATTTTTTTGTAGCCATTCTTTTCCAGAAATCAATTGCACCTTGTGGATTATATCCAGCAATGGCCATAAATATTAATCCTAAATGGTCAGCTTCATTTTCATGTAATCTACTAAAAGGTAACATAACACCTAATTGAGTTCCAACACCAAAAGCTGTCATCCAAAGCTGTTGCGTCTCTTGTGGTTTATCTTTTAGTGCAATAGATAATCCCATTCCTCCTAACTGAGCAACTAAACCTTGACTCATTCTTTCGGCACCATGTTCTGCAATTGCATGAGCAATTTCGTGTCCCATAACTACAGCAACACCTAAGTCATTTTCACAAACTGGTAATATTCCAGAGTAGAATACAACTTTTCCTCCTGGCATACACCAAGCATTTATTTCATTATTTTCTATTAAATTAAATTCCCATTGATAGCCATCCAACTGGTTAGATAATTTTTGTTGGGCAAAATATTGTTCAACTGCTTTTTGGATTCTTGATCCAACATTTTTAATCATAAATGAATTTTGTTTATCATTGCTTAGTTTGTTTTCTTTTAAAAATTGATCATATTGCTGATAACTTGCAGACATAATTTCTGAAGCTGGGATTATACTTAATTGTGATCTACCAGTAATTGGAACAATACTGCATGAAATTGAAAATATAGAAAGAAATATTATACAAATTGTTTTAACATACGTTTTCATTTTTTCCTCTAAATTATGTGAGAATATTTTTTAATATGAAAAAAATATCATAAGTAAAAATAGCTAATTATATTTAGTTTAATTGCACTATTTTTTATTTAAGTATTTCTTTTACAAGTATTTGCAATTAAAAAATGACTTAGTATTTTAAGCATTTAAATATGTTTAAAAAGTTATGTTAATTATAAATCCACACTAATTTAATAGTTTTATTGGTCCTAAATAATTTAAAACTCGTTTTAATTATGAGTTTTCTTATTTTTGTTGTAAATAATTTGGAGTAAATAATGGCTGATACAATATTTAAGAAAATTATCAACAAAGAAATACCCGCTGATATAGTTTTTGAATCTGAGACTGTTTTAGCATTCAGAGATATAAATCCTAAAGCGCCAACTCATATTTTGATAATTCCAAAACTAGAAATACCTACAGTTCGAGAACTAAATGGAAAAGAGCATGGCCCATTATTAGGTGAAATGATTGATGCTGCAAATTTAATTGCTAAAAATGAAGAAATTTCTGCTGATGGATTTCGTTTAGTCTTTAATTGCGGCAACAATGGCGGACAAGAAGTATATCATTTGCACATGCATTTGCTTGGTGGAAGACAAATGACTTGGCCAGCTGGGTAAATTTATTCTTGAAATAATCTTGTAATAATTTTATTTATTCAAATATTCGTTTACATTTTTAGCTACTGTTCGTCCTTCATTAATTGCCCAAACTACAAGCGATTGCCCGCGACGCATATCACCAGAGGCAAATATTCCATCAATATTTGTCATATATTTATCGTCTGTTTCTACGTTATTTCTGTCATTTGTTTTAATATTCAATTCAGTTAAAAGATTATTTTTAGATGTTCCTTCAAAGCCCATTGCGAGAAGCACCAAATCCGCTTCAACTTCAAACTCAGAATCTGGAATTTCCACCATCTTTTTTCGTCCAGTATTTGGATCAGGGTTTTCAAATTTAACTCGTGCAATTTTTATTTTTTTTACATTACTACCATCACCAATAAATTCCTTTGACAAAACTGAAAATTCCCTTTTGCAGCCTTCTTCGTGTGATGAAGAAATTCTATCAATAATATCCCATTCTGGCCATGGATTATTAATGCTTCTCATTTTGGGGGCTTGAGGAAAAAGTTCTAAATTTAATACTGATTTTGCACCTTGTCTTATTGCTGTGCCAATACAATCCGAGCCTGTATCACCACCACCAATAATAATAACGTTTTTCTGTTTTGCAGATATTTCATCATCAGTAAAAATTCTCTTTCCGTTTCTTCTATTTTGTTGTTTTAGAAAATCCATTGCAAAATGAATTCCTTTAAATTCTCTTCCCTTTATTGGCAAATCGCGTGGTTGTTCTGCACCACCGCAAAGAATAATTACATCAAATTCACTTTTTAATTCTGATAAAGTTATATCAACTCCAATTTCAATCTTAGTTTTAAATTCTACTTTTTCTGTTTTCATAATTTCAATTCTTCTTTCGATAATATTTTTTTCTAATTTGAAATCTGGTATTCCCAAAGCCAACAATCCACCAATAACTTCATTTTTTTCAAAAACAGTTACCAAATGCCCAAACTTGTTTAATTGGTCGGCAGCTGCAAGTCCCGAAGGACCAGAGCCAACAATCGCAATTTTTTTTCCACTTCTAATTTTAGGTAATGTTGGGGTAACTAAACCATTTTGAAATGCGTTTTCAATAATTGCTTTTTCAATATTTTTAATATTTACCGCTGGAGTATTGATTGCAAGAACACATGAACTTTCGCATGGTGCTGGACAAACTCTTCCGGTAAATTCTGGAAAATTATTTGTGCTTAATAATCTTTTTGCTGCGTCATTCCATTTATTTTTATATATCAAATCATTCCATTCTGGAATTAAATTATCAACAGGGCATCCTGATTGGCAAAATGGAGTTCCACAATCCATACATCTAGCACCTTGTAATTTAATTTCTTTGTCGGCAAGTTCAATTGTAAATTCATTAAAATGATTGATCCTTGAATTAACATTTTCCTTTTTCACTTCCAATCTTTTATATTTTAAGTAACCTTTAACTTCACCCATAATTTATTCCAATATATTTTTTTCTTATTAGTTAATAATTAAAATCTTAATAAATATTTTTCTGTCATTCCTACATGTTTTTAGCGGGAATCTTTCACTTACTGAGATTCCAAAAGGAGCATTAAGAAATAACACATTCTCTACAAATATCTTTCTTACCCGCTTTCTAACAAATTAAAATAAGTCTTAAGTGTTTTTAATGAGTTCTCAACTTTAGCTCACATATAACTTTATACTTTCAACTTTTTTTTCATTTACTCTTCTATAGTCTTTTGGATAAACTTTTATAAATTGTGGTAAATATTTTTCCCAATTCAAAAGTATTTTTTCGGCAACTGTACTTTTTGTATAAGCCTTATGTTTTTGAATTAATGATTTCAATTCATAAACGTCTGCTTCTGCATCAACATTAAATAATTCAACCATTTCAGAATTATAAAGTTTATTAAAATTACCCGATTTATTCCAAACATAAGCTATTCCCCCACTCATTCCTGCGGCAAAGTTTTTACCAACATCACCAAGCACAACAACTGTTCCGCCAGTCATATATTCACAACCGTGGTCACCAATTCCTTCAACAACAGCTTTTGCCCCGCTATTACGAACTGCAAATCTTTCTCCAGCTTTTCCACGCAAATACATTTCACCAGTAATTGCACCATATAAAACTACGTTTCCAACAATTATATTTTCCTCTGCAATAAATGTAGAATCTTCTTGTGGAACAACAATAATTTTTCCACCTGATAAACCTTTTCCTACATAATCATTTGTATCGCCTTCAAGCCGGAAAGTAATTCCATTAGCTAAAAATGCACCAAAACTTTGTCCAGCAGTTCCTAAAAAATCTATTTCAATTGTATCTTCTGGAAGTCCAGCCATTTCATATTTTTTTACAATATACGAACTTAGCATAGTTCCTACAGATCTATTTGTGTTGTTAATATCAACACTAAATCTAACTGGAGCTTTTGTTTGAATTGATTTTCTACAAGCAGAAATTAATTTATTATCCAAAGCAAATTCTAGCTCGTGGTCTTGCTTAAGTGCATTGCGCACAAGTGTACCATGAGGAACATCGGTGCGATGCAAAACATTTGTAATATCAATGTTTTTCAACTTCCAATGATTTGTTATTTCTGCCATTTCAAGTAAATCGACTCGTCCAATCAATTGATTTACTGTATTAAATCCAAACTCAGCCATTATTTCACGAACTTCCTCTGCAATAAATCTAAAAAAGTTAATTATATGTTCTGGCTTTCCTTGAAACTTTTTTCTTAATTCTGGGTCTTGAGTTGCAATACCTACTGAACAAGTATTTAAGTGACAGTTGCGTTGCAAAACACAGCCAAGCGTGACAAGTGCAGAAGTTGCAAACCCAAATTCATCAGCGCCAAGAAGTGCTGCAATTGTCACATCTCTACCAGTTTTTAATTGACCATCTGCTTGAATTCTTACACGCTCTCTCAAATTATTCATTATTAAAACTTGTTGTGTTTCAGCAAGTCCAAGTTCAAGTGGCAATCCAGAATGCTTTATTGAAGTTTGGGGCGAAGCACCAGTTCCACCATCAAAGCCACTAATTAAAATATGATCAGCTTTACCCTTTGCAACGCCAGCAGCTATTGTACCAACTCCAACTTCGGAAACAAGTTTTACGCTAATATCGGCTTCTGGATTTGCGTTTTTTAGGTCATGAATTAATTGTTTCAAATCCTCAATTGAATAAATATCATGATGAGGTGGAGGAGAAATTAGTCCAACTCCAGCAGTAGTGCCTCGGGTTTTAGCAATTTCTTCTGAAACTTTATGACCCGGAAGCTGCCCTCCCTCTCCAGGTTTTGCTCCTTGAGCCATTTTAATTTGAATTTGATCAGCATTTACGAGATATTCAATTGAAACTCCAAACCTACCTTGTGCAACTTGCTTAATTCTGCTTCTTTTTAAATCTCCATTTGCATCTTTAACAAATCGTGATTTATCCTCACCGCCTTCACCAGTATTTGAAAACCCTCCAATTCTGTTCATAGCAATTGCAATAGTTTCATGAGCTTCTCGTGAAATTGAACCATAGCTCATCGCTCCAGTCGCAAATCTTTTCATAATTTCTTCAACTGCTTCAACTTCTGAAATATCAATCGGTCTTCTTTTTCTAAATTGCAAAAGACTTCTAATGGTTGATAAATTTTTGTCGCGATTATTTACAAGTTCGGAATATTTTTTAAACATTGAATAATCATTTAATCTAACAGCTTGTTGCAACAATGTTATTGTATCTGGATTCCATTGATGATATTCCCCTTTTGCACGCCATTTGTAATTTCCACTTGATTCAAGTATCTCATTTTGTTTATTATTTTTAAAAGCAATTTCATGTCGTCTTAAAGTTTCTTCCGTTATTGTTTTCATTCCAATTCCACCTATACGTGATGATGTACCAGTAAAATATTTTTTGATAAATTTTACATTTAATCCAACTGCTTCAAAAATTTGAGCAGCGCTATATGATTGAATAGTTGAAATTCCCATTTTGGAAATTATTTTAAATAATCCTTTTCTAACTGCCTTTAAATAATTTTTCTCTGCAATTTTATAATCAGATAATTTATAATTTCCACAATCAAATTCATTTTTTATTGTTTCAAAGGCTAAGTAAGGATTAATAGCATTAGCCCCATAACCTAGTAAAACAGCAAAATGGTGTAATTCACGTGCTTCACCAGTTTCAATAACAATGCTTGCCAATGCACGCTTTCCATCTCTGGTTAAATAATGATGTAATCCAGAAACTGCTAGTAATGAAGGAATTGGTACATTGTTTTCATTAACTCCTTTATCCGAAAGTATAATATTTGTAAAACCATTTTCAATTGCTTTATCAGCTTCTTTAAATATTGATTTTAACTTTCTCTTTATTGCTTTTAAGCCATCTTCTTTTGAAAAAAGGATTGAAATTGTATATGATTTTAATTTATTATCACTTATCTGTTTTATTTTCTTCAATTCACTATTAGTTATTATTGGTCTTTTAAGTCTCAATCTTTTTGCGTGTTCTGGAGTTTCTTCTAACAAATTTTGTTCAGCTCCAAGAAGGACATCTTCTCCCATAATTATTTCTTCTCGGATTGAATCGATTGGTGGATTTGTTACTTGTGCAAATAATTGTTTAAAATAATTAAATAATAATTGTGGTTCTCTACTCAAAATTGCTAAAGGAGTGTCGTTTCCCATTGAACCAGTTGCTTCAATTCCATCATCAACCATTGTATTTAATATTGTTTTAATATCCTCAAAACTATATCCAAAAGCTTTTTGTTGAATTTTAATGCTTTCATCATCAAAGAAAAATTCATATTCTAATTCTGGAAGTGTATCAAGTTCAAGCATATTTTCATTTAGCCATTTTCCATAAGGTTTTCTATTTGAATATTTTTCTTTGATTTCAGAATCATCAATAATTCTTCCTTCCTCAATATCAATTAAAAAAATCTTTCCGGGTTGAAGTCGCCCTTTATTAATTATATCACAATTAGGAACATGCAAAACTCCAGCTTCTGAGGCCATTATTATTTTTTTGTCCTTAGTTTCCCAGTAACGAGCAGGTCGTAATCCATTTCTATCCAAAATTGACCCAATATATTTCCCATCAGTAAAAGCAACCGCCGAAGGTCCGTCCCAAGGTTCCATTAAAGCAGAGTGATATTTATAGAAATCTTTTTTCTCTTGATTCATATTTTTATCACCACTCCAAGCTTCTGGTATCATCATCATTAATGCATGAGGCAGTTCACGTCCACTAATAATTAATAATTCCAAAGCATTGTCAAAAGTTGCAGAATCACTTCTTCCTGGAGCAACAATTGGATAAATATTTTTCAATTTTTCACCAAAATATTTACTTTTAAATTGTTGCTCACGTGCATTAAATCTATTCACATTTCCTCTAAGCGTATTAATCTCGCCATTATGAGCAATAATTCTATATGGATGAGCTAAAGACCAAGTTGGGAAAGTATTTGTACTATAACGAGAATGAACTAACGCAATTGCCGATTCAACATTTGGATTTTTGAAATCGATAAAATAATCACGAAGCTGAATTGCTCTTAACTGTCCTTTATATACCAGTATTTTGCTTGAAAGCGAGCAAACATAAAAATGTTTTTTTTGCTGAACCTCAGTTTTACTTACACTTAACCAAATCTTTTTTCTTATATAAAATAATTTTTTCTCAAAATCTTCAATTTTAGTGTCTTTTCCCCTGGCAACAATAATTTGTTTCATTACTGGTTCAACCGATTTTGCAACTTCTCCAATATTTGAATTATCGCGTGGAACATCTCTCCATCCCAAAAATTTCTGTCCAGCTTGATTTACAACATGCTCAAAAAGTGTTTCTATAATATGCCTATCTTCCGAAAGTTTTGGTAGAAAAACTAATCCAGTGGCATAATCACCTTTTGGAGGTAATTCAATATCTCTATATTCACATTCAGAACGCATAAACTTATCTGGAATTTGGATTAGAATTCCAGCACCATCGCCTGTATGTGGGTCGGAGCCAGTAGCACCTCTGTGCTCCATATTTTCAAGAATTGTAATAGCATCACAAACAGTTTTATAAGTTTGCACCCCAGTTAAATCGGCTACAAAACCTACTCCACAGCTATCATGTTCAGTACTTGGAATGTATAATCCATTAGTTATTTCGTTATATCGATCGTTTTTCACAAATATTCTCCAAAAATATTTTTGCAAAATTTAACTAAATAAATTTCTTTATAAATTATTATAATAATAATAATATGTCAAAATAAAATAATATCTTACTTATGCAAACATATTGTCATATTTATCTTATTTATTTAGGCTTATATATAATTTCTCATTACATATTCTGTATATTTATACGATACAATTAAATATTTTATATATTCCTTATATATTGTCAAGTTTTTAATTTTATGATATTTGTTGTTATAAAAATATTTTTTAAAAATTCTGTATTTTTTTTTTGCATTATCTTTTATTAAGAAATTCTTCTTTGTATCTTTGATTTTTCAAAATAAGATAATAATGTTTATGGCAAAAATGAAAATTAAAAAAGGCTTAGACCTTCCAATAAACGGCTCACCTCAACAAGAGATTTCAAGTACAATATTAACAAAAAAAGTTGCTTTACTCGGTGACGATTATATCGGGTTAAAACCTACAATGCTTGTTTCTGTTGGAGATGAAGTGAAAAAAGGACAGCTTCTTTTTACGGATAAAAAGACTCCAGGTGTTAAATATACTTCTCCAGCAACTGGAAAAATAGTTGAAATAAATAGAGGTGAACGGAGAGCTTTTAAATCGATTGTTATCGAAAAAAGTGGTAGTGATGAAATTACATTTAATAGCTATTCTGCCAATGAACTTGAGAAGTTAACTTCAGAGCAGATAAAATTTAATTTAATTGAATCTGGATTATGGACATCTCTAAGAGTTCGCCCATTTTCAAAAGTTGCTGATCCAGCTACAACTCCAAATTCTATTTTTATTACTACTATGGACACAAACCCACTTGCTCCTAAAGTAGAAAAAGTTATTGAAGGAAAAGAAAAAGCATTTGAAAATGGCTTAAAAGTGCTAAACAACTTAATTGAAGGAAATATTTTCCTTTGCAAATCACCAAGTTCAAAAATACCAACAATTAGTTCTACAAAGTTAAAAGTTGAAGAATTTGAAGGACCTCATCCAAGTGGTTTGGTTGGTACACACATTCACTTTTTAGACCCAGTTAGTGCATCAAAAATAGTATGGTATGTAACTGCACAAGATGTTATTGCAATTGGAAATCTTTTTATTACCGGGAAAATATTTACCGAAAGAGTTATTGCACTTGGTGGTTCCCAAGTGAAAAATCCTACATTGATTAAAACAGAAATTGGTGCATCAATTGATGAACTTGTTAAAGGTTTATTAGTTGATGATGAAAATAGAATTATTTCTGGTTCAGTGCTTAGTGGACATCATGCAACTGGTTATTTAGCTTATTTAGGAAAATTTCATCAACAAATATCAGTTATTAAAGAAGATAATCATCGTGAATTATTTGGTTGGGTAAATCCATTTGGAAATAGATTTTCAGTAAAATCTGTTGTAGCTCCGAAGAAAAGCTTAGATTTTTCAACAGCACTTCATGGTGGTCGTCGTTCAATAGTTCCAATAGGTAGTTACGAAAAAGTAATGCCTTTGGACATTCTTCCAAATTATTTACTGCGTGCATTAGCAGCAAACGATATTGAAGAAGCCGAACAACTTGGTTGTCTTGAATTAGATGAAGAAGATTTAGCATTATGCACATTTGTTTGCCCATCAAAAATAGATCATGGTGGTAATTTAAGAAGCAATTTAAATATAATAGAAAAAGAAGGTTAACTACGTGAAATTCCTTAGAAATTTTTTGGATAAGCAAAGTAAACATTTTGAAACAGGTGGAAAGTTTCCTAAACTATTTCCACTCTTTGAAGCTGTTGATACTCTGCTTTACTCATCTGGCAAAGTTACATCTAAAGGCTCTCATGTTCGCGATGCATTAGACCTTAAGCGAATGATGCTAACTGTAATTTATGCTTTAATTCCAGCAATAATTATGGCTTTATATAATACTGGCTACCAATCTAATATTGGAATTGCAAGTATTTCTAATTATGAACCAACCAGCTGGCAGCAACAATTTTTCCTTATGTTAGGACTCACTTTTGACTCAACATCAATTTTAAGTAATATAGTTTTAGGAGCACTTTACTTTTTTCCTATATATTTAATAACTGTTGCAGTCGGTGGTTTTTGGGAAGTTCTTTTTGCAGTAATTAGGAAACACGAAATAAACGAAGGTTTCTTTGTGACAAGTATGCTTTTCCCTCTAATTTTACCTCCAGATATTCCTTATTGGCAAGTTGCTGTGGGAATTTCATTTGGTGTTGTTATTGGAAAAGAAGTTTTTGGTGGTGTTGGAATGAATATTCTTAACCCTGCATTAACTGGAAGAGCATTTCTGTTTTTTGCATACCCTGCACAAATTTCTGGTGATAAAGTTTGGGCAGCAGTTGATGGATTAAGTCAAGCAACTCCATTAGGTCAAATTGCAGATACTTCAATGCACTTAACATATTCATGGTGGGATTCTTTTATTGGTTTAATTCCTGGTTCAATGGGAGAAACATCAACACTTGCAATTTTAATTGGTGCTTTTATTCTAATTGCTACAAAAATTGGATCTTGGAGAATTATGGCAAGTATTCTTCTTGGGATGACACTTATGTCGCTCACCTTTAATTTAATTGGAAGTTCAACTAATCCAATGTTTGCTATTACTCCAATTTGGCATTTAGTATTAGGTGGTTTTGCTTTTGGAACGGTTTTTATGGCTACTGACCCTGTATCTGCCGCATTTACAGAAATAGGTAAATTCTATTATGGATTATTTATTGGAATTTTAGTGGTTTTGGTACGTGTTGTAAATCCTGCATTCCCAGAGGGAATGATGCTTGCAATTTTATTTATGAATGTATTTTCACCAATTATTGACCGATTTGTAATTAAAGGAAACATAAAAAGGAGGCTAGCAAGAAATGTCTAATGATAGCACTAAAAAAACTTTATTAGTTGCTCTTGGAGTTTGCTTTGTTGCTTCAATTTTGGTTTCAACTGCAGCAGTTGAACTTAAACCAATTCAAGAACTAAATAAAGAGTTAGATTTAAGAAAAAATATTCTATCCGCTGGTGATTTATACCATGATGGAATTGATATAAATTCAATATTTAAAGAAAAAATATCAGCACAAATAATCGATTTAGCAACTGGTGAATTTATTCCAGAGTCTGATTATGATGATGTTCTTAATATCGAAAAATTTGATGTAGAAGAAATTGCATCTAGTGATAAATGGGGTAAAGATATTCCTACTTCTGAAGATATAGCAGGTATTAAAATTATGCCTAAAGCCATGGCAATTTATACCGTAAAAGATGATAGTAATAATGTTGAGAAATATATTCTGCCGATTTATGGAAAAGGACTTTGGTCAACACTTTATGGTTTTATTGCTTTAGCTAAAGATATGACAACAGTTAAGGGCTTCACATTTTATCAACATGGTGAAACTCCTGGTCTTGGTGGAGAAGTTGATAATCCTAAATGGAAAAATTCTTGGGTTGGAAAGCAAATTTTCGATCAAGCTAGCAATTTGAAAATTGAAGTGATTAAAGGTGCAGTAGATAGAGGTAGTGAATCCGCTAAATATCAAATAGATGGTCTTTCAGGTGCAACTATAACAACACGTGGAGTTAATAATTTGGTTCGGTTCTGGTTAAGTGGTAATGGTTATGGTCCTTTCTTAAGTAAATTGAAAGGAGAAAGTAATGACAAATAAATATAAAGAAATAGTATTTGACCCTATATTTAAAAATAACCCAATAACATTGCAAATTCTTGGAATATGTAGTGCGCTTGCAGTTACAACAAAGATGGAAACATCCGTAGTTATGTCACTTGCTGTTATTCTGGTTGTTGCATTTTCAAACCTTTTTGTAAGTTTAATAAGAAATCACGTTCCAAGTAGCATTCGTATTTTAGTTGAAATGACAATTATTGCTTCATTAGTAATAATTGCAGACCAACTAATAAAAGCTTATGCTTATGATGTTAGTAAGCAATTATCCGTTTATGTTGGTTTAATTATTACAAACTGTATTGTTATGGGAAGAGCCGAGGGTTATGCATTAAAAAATCCTCCGATTGAAAGTTTTTTGGATGGAATTGGAAATGGAATGGGCTATGCTCTAATATTATTAGTAGTTGGCTTTATGCGTGAATTATTTGGCTCTGGCAAATTATTTGGCATATCAATATTACCGTTAACTACAGATGGTGGTTGGTATCAGGGTAATGGCCTAATGTTGCTTGCTCCAAGTGCATTTTTCCTTATTGCAGTATTTATTTGGATACTTCGAACATTCTATCCAAATCAAGTAGAGGAGGAATAATTATGTTAGAACATTATCTTGGAATATTCGTTAAATCCATTTTTATTGAGAATATGGCTCTTGCATTCTTTCTTGGAATGTGTACGTTTATGGCAGTTTCTAAAAAAGTGGATACAGCAATTGGTTTAGGAATTGCAGTTATTTTTGTACAAGCAATAACAGTTCCTGTAAATAATTTGATTTATCAAAGTGTTCTTAAAGAAGGTGCTTTAGCATGGGCTGGTTTGGAAAATGTTGATCTTACTTTTCTTGGTCTTATAACTTATATTGGAGTTATTGCAGCTATTGTACAAATTTTGGAAATGATTTTAGACAAATATGTTCCGTCATTATATAATTCACTTGGAATTTTTCTTCCGTTAATTACAGTTAACTGTGCTATTCTTGGTGGGTCTCTTTTTATGGTTGAACGTGATTATAATTTTGCTGAATCTGTTGTTTATGGATTTGGTTCTGGATTTGGTTGGGCACTTGCTGTTGTTGCTTTAGCCGGAATTAGAGAAAAAATGAAATACAGTAACGTTCCTGATGGTTTAAAGGGACTTGGTATTACTTTTATTATAGCTGGCTTGATGGCTATTGCATTTATGTTATTTTCTGGAATTCAATTATAAGGGTTTAATATGGATGGTATTAATTTAATTATATTAGGCGTAGTGATGTTTATTATCATCGTTATTGCCTTAGTATTATTAATTTTACTTGCAAAATCAAAATTGGTAGCTGCAGGAAATGCTACAATAGAAATAAATAGTGACCCGGAGAAATCTTTAATTGTCCCAGTTGGTGAGAAACTACTTTTTGCTTTAGGAAATAAAGGTATTTTTCTTCCCTCTGCTTGTGGTGGTAAAGGAACTTGTGGTGAATGTAAATGTCAAGTTTTAGAAGGTGGTGGCGATATTCTTCCAACGGAAACTGGTAAACTTTCACGCGGACAGATTAAGGATAATTTTCGACTTTCTTGTCAAGTTCCTGTTAAGGCTAATATTAAAATTCAAGTTGCTGATGAAGTTTTTGATATTAAAAAATGGGAATGTACAGTACGTTCAAATAATAATGTTGCTACTTTCATCAAAGAGCTAATTCTTGATCTTCCAATAGGTGAAAATGTTGATTTTCGTGCTGGTGGCTATATTCAAATAGAGGCTCCAACTCATACTGTTAAATATTCAGACTTTATAATTGGTGATGAATATAAAGGTGATTGGGATAATTTTAATCTTTGGAAATATGTTTCTAAAGTTGAAGAGCCAGTTTTACGTGCATATTCTATGGCAAGTTACCCCGAAGAAAAAGGTATGGTTATGCTTAATGTACGAATTGCATCACCTCCACCAAGAATGCCAGATGTTCCACCTGGACAAATGTCATCTTTTATTTTTAATTTAAAACCTGGTGATAAAGTTACTATTTCGGGTCCTTATGGTGAATTTTTTGCTAAAAAGACTGATGCAGAAATGGTATTTATTGGCGGAGGTGCTGGAATGGCTCCTATGCGTTCACATATCTTTGACCAATTAAGAAGATTAAATAGTAAACGGAAAATTTCATTTTGGTATGGTGCACGTAGTTTACGTGAATCTTTTTATAATGATGAGTTTGATGAACTTGCAAAAAATCATCCAAATTTTGAATGGCATTTAGCCCTTTCTGAACCACAACCTGAAGATAATTGGACTGGTATGACAGGTTTTATTCATCAAGTGCTTTATGATAATTATCTTAAAGATCATCCAGCACCTGAAGATTGTGAGTTTTATATGTGTGGACCGCCAATGATGAATGCTGCAGTTATTAAAATGTTAGAAGACCTTGGTGTTGAACGAGAAAATATTCTATTAGATGATTTTGGCGGTTAATTTTCATTTATCATAAAACGGGATTAATGAATATAATCCCGTTTTCATTTCAATTTATATCATTGTAAATTAAAAAATCTATGAAGAAAACACTTTTAATTTTTGTTTTAACTTTTGCTTTCAGTTGCACAAATTCAATAGATAATGTTGTTCATTCAATAAACGGCGAAACTATGGGAACGACTTTTTCTGTTAAATTCACGACAGCAGAACAAGTTGATATTCCTAAAATTGAAACTGCAATAAATAATTTACTTCAAGATGTAAACCAGCAGATGTCAACTTATATCCCAAATTCTGAACTTTCGCTTTTTAACAAATCAACAGATACAAATTGGATTAATGTATCACAAGATCTAGCTCTTGTTTTTAATGAAGCCCTACTAATTAGTGAATTATCGCAAGGCAAATTTGATATTACAATTGCTCCTATCGTAAATTTATGGGGATTTGGGCCACAAAATAAACCAGAAACAATTCCAACCCAAAAAGAGATTGATGCGTTAAGAAATTTTGTTGGATATAAAAATATTAATGTTCGCCTCTCCCCTCCTTCAATTAAAAAACATCATCCAAAGGTTACTTGCGATTTATCTGCAATTGCCAAGGGTTTTGGAGTTGATAAAGTTTCCGAATATTTAAAATCAAAAGGGATATATAATCATCTTGTTGAAATTGGTGGCGAACTTAGAGCAAGTGGCAAAAAAATGAATAATAATTGGATTGTTGGAATTGCATCTCCTTCACAATCAGGCTCAATTGAAGAAAAAATTTCCTTAAATAATCTTTCAATGGCAACATCGGGCGATTATTGGAATTATTTTGAGGAAAATGGTGTTAGATATTCTCATACATTAGATCCACAAACTGGAAAACCAATAACACATAATCTTGCCTCTGTTACTGTTGTTGCAGAAAATTGTATGTTAAGTGATGCTTTAGCAACTGCAATTGATGTTATGGGCCCAAAATTGGGCTATAATTTTGCAATAAAAAATGAACTTAAAGTTTATTATATTGTAAAAGAAGAAAATAAATTTAGATCTTTTCAGACAGCACAATTTGAAAATTTATTATCAAAAGGAAATTAAGAATGGCACAATATATAGTTGTTTTCGTGTTTTTTACAATTGCATTGGTTCTAATGCTTGTATCACTAAAATTTAGTAAATATAAAGACCGTCCAGAAGGATGCTGCGGTGGTGGAAATTGCTCATCTTCTTCCCCAAATGAAAATCATGGCAAAGGTGAATGTAAAAAAACCGAGGAAATTGCAAATAAATTTTTGATTGAAGTAGATAATCTCAAGATTTAATAATTCTAATTTTTCAAGTATATATTTTTATTATCCACTTGGTTTACATCACAGAATATGAAACTCTATTTATAATTTTTAATTGTTAGATTAGTAAATCTGTTCAAAATGTGTGTATCAAAATATCATTCTTAATAAATATACTATAATTAGTGTTGGCAACCTTCACTAATCAATTTTGTAAAAAATACTTTTTGTAAAGATCTGAATTAGAAATTAATTCTTCGTGTGACCCTACAGCAACAATTTTCCCTTTTTCCATCAAATAAATTAAATCAAATTTATCCATGTCCACCAATCTGTGAGTAATAAATATTAGGGATTTGTCTTTTGCTGCCAAATGAACTGTATTTAAAATATTCATCTCGTTTACAGAATCAAGATCGGCGGTAATTTCATCGCAAATAAAAATAGGTGAATCCTTTAATATTGCTCTTGCAATTGCAAGTCGTCTTCTTTCACCACCGCTCAATTGTTTACCTTGGTTGCCAATCCAAGTATCCAATTTATTTGGAAGTGATTGAACAAATTTGTTCAATTCTGCTTTTTCAAGCGAGCGCCATATTTCATAATCCGTTGCATCTGGTTTTGCAATTAACAAATTATTTTTAATTGTATCGCTGAACAAAAAAACTTTTTGCGGAATTACAGAAAACTTTTCGCGTATTTTTTCTTCGGATAATTGATTGTATTCATAATTATCAATTGTAAGCGAGCCAGAATTAATATTCCAAAAATTTAACAACAAATTAGTAATTGTAGATTTTCCAGCCCCACTTCCACCAATAATTGCAATTTTCTTATTGTTGGATATTTTGATGGAAATATCATCCAAAGCCTTTTCATTACAATCATATGAAAAACTGACTTTGTCTAGCGAAATACTCTTCCCAATTAATTGATAATCAACCGATTTCTTTTCAACCACAGCTTGTTCAGTAATTTGGAATAATCTTTCGCCAGCTTTGATGCTACTATTGAGATATTGCAAGGCTAATGATATTGGAAATACTGCTTCAAATGCAGCCATTGTTCCAAGAGTTAAAACAGCAATATATATTCCATCAAGTAAACCATTGGAAACCAGTGGCGCAGTTGAGAGAAAAACAGAAACGATAGAAATGTTCATAAGCAACCCTATTAAGCTTTCATTCATGCCAGTAATTAGTTTCATTCTACGTTGTATTTTAATAAGCTTATTATTTGTTTCATTAAACACTGCCTTGTAATCAGCAACTTTACCAAAGGAAATTAATTCATTTTTCCCTTCAATTCCATCCAATGAAAGCTGAGATAAACGTGCGCGTAAAATGATAATTTGCTCACTTATTTTTTTGCTTAGCTTATAAGTAAACCACGGAACTACAATGGCAGCAAAGGAATATGGAATTAAAAAGACAAACGCAATTGCAATGCTAAAGTTTGCGAATAAAATGAAAACCAGAATTGCCACAAATAGCGCAATAAAAGGAGGAGAAACAACTCGTATAAAAATATGCTCCAGCGTTTCCACATCGGCAACAACTCGCGATAGCAAATCACCGCTTGTTAATTTTCCAGTTTTTGATGGAACAAGTGGCTCAAAAGCTTTGAAAAACCAAACTCTAAATTTGGCAAGCAAATTAAATGTAATATCATGTGAAATAAGTCTTTCTGCATATCGGAATAATCCACGTGTAATTCCAAAAAATCTGACTCCAACAATTCCTACTTGCAACTCCCCAATATGTGGCTGAAGAGCAGCTTTGGAAATTATATACGCTGAGGTCATTAGTAAGCCAATACTACTGCCTATTGTAAAAAATCCTATAATTATTGAAAGAAGCATCCACCATTTATAAGGAGCAAGCAGTTTCACTATTTTTATCACTATCTTCATCACATTTCCCTCTTAAAGGTGTTATAGAGATTTTGATAAATTTTATTTTCTGCCAACAAGTTTGCGTGTGTACCCTCTCCAATTATTTTCCCTTTTTCTAAAACAATTATTTTGTCCGCACTTAGTATTGTATTTAACCTATGCGCAACAATAACAACTGTTTTATCTTTTGCTAATCTTTTAATTGAAGATAATAAATCTGACTCATAGACTGAGTCAATACTTGATGTAGGTTCATCCATTAACCAAATTGGAGCATTTTTTAAAAACGTGCGAGCCAAAGCAATTCTTTGAATTTCTCCGCCACTTAATGTTGCTCCGTTTTCACCAACAATTGAGTTATAGCCGTCTTTTAGTTTAACTATGGATTCGTGAATAAAAGCATTTTTGGCAGCTTCAATAATTTCTTTTTCGGTTGCGTTTTTATTTGCGATAGAAACATTTTCATAAATTGATTTATGAAAAATGTGCGGATTTTGCGATACCCAACTAACACTTTTATACCATTGCTCTTCAGAAATGTTAATTAAATTATTATGACCAACAGATATTTCACCAGAATTTGGCTCAAGAAATCGCATTAGCATATTTATTATTGATGTTTTTCCAGATCCAGATTCACCAACAATTGCAGTGGTTTTTCCCTTTTCAAGTGTAAATGAAATATCATTTAAGGCAATAGTATTTCTGTTTTCATAACTGAATGAAACTTTGCAAAACTCAATATTTCCATTTTGAAAATCCAAATTTGATTTAACTAAAGTCTCTTTACTTTTAGCTCTTGCCAATATTTCTTGAATTGATTTAAAAGCAGCCAAGCCTTCCAAACCAGCGTGATATCTGCTCCCAAGCTGGCGTAAAGGAAGATAAAATTCAGGAGCAAGTATCAACACAAATAGCGCACTTTCAAATTGCATATTGCCATACATTAATCTTAGTCCAATTTCTACGGCAATAATTGCAATGCTTAATGTTGAAAGCAGCTCGAGGACAAATGCTGAAAGAAATGCAATTTTTAATACTTTCATTGTTGATGATTTAAAGGAATTGCTTATTTCTACAATCCTTTTAATTTCATCCTTTGCTCTGTTAAACATTTTTAGATTGGTAATTCCTTGAAGGACATCTAAAAAATGTCCACTCATTCTGCTTAAAGATTTCCAATGTTTTCTATTTATTTCTTCGGCTGATGAGCCTATCAAATACATTAATAGTGGAATTATTGGAGCAGTTACAAGAAATACAACTCCAGAAAGAATATCAATTGGAAAGACAAATAGTAAAATCAATAATGGAGTTAAAGCGGACAGAAATAATTGTGGTAAGTATTCACTAAAATATGAATCTAATGCTTCAACTCCTTTAATTACTGTATTGGAAATTTCGCCGCTTTTTTTGTTTGAAATTATTTCTCCCTTATCTTCAAATAATATTTTATTAATAGCCTCTCTTAAATTCTTTTTGATGTCTCCAACAACTTTTTCAATTTTGTTTTTTTCATACCAAATAAAAAATGCTTTTAAAATTGCTGCAACAATAAAGTAGACTAAGTAATTAGATACCTCTGATAAAGTTTTATTTTCTAGAAATATTAGATTTATTGATTTGGCTAAGTAATAAGCCAGAAGTATTGTAAATATTGATGCAACAAAACCACTTATAATGGAAGTGATAAATGATGATTTAGTTTTGGATGTTAGTCTTAATAGATCTTTATCTATAATCATTTAGGAGATTTTCTTTCTTTTTTTTTGAATCATGAAGATACAAAACATTGAGACATTATTAAAATGTCTCAATGTTGAAATATTAATATTCTAATTCTGATTTTCTAGAAATCCTTTTTCTAAATACCCAATACGTCCATGACTGATAAATAAGTACGATAGGAACAAATATTAAAGCTACAATACTCATTACCCCAAGTGTATAATCAGAAGAAGATGCATTATAAATTGTTAAGCTCCATTCTGGGTTTGTACTTGAAATCATTACGCGGGGAAATAAGCCAGAGAATATTGAAATAGTTGAAAATACAATTGTAATTCCAGTCATAACAAAAGCCCAACCTTCTTGTTTTAATTTAAGAAAATATCCAACCGAAAGAATTGCTAAAAATGCTATAACTGGAGCTGTTCCTGGATTAATTCCCAATCCAGAAAAAATATCTGTTTCAAAGTAACTATAGACAACAAATAGAATAATAATAATTGTTGTTGGTAACCAGAGTTTTATCGCTATTGATTTTGCATTTTCAAGAATATCATCAGTAGTTTTTAATGTTAAAAATATAGCTCCGTGCAATGTGAAAAGAGAAAGTGAAACCAATCCTCCAAGCAAAGCATAAGGATTTAACAAATTGAAAAAGCCACCTGTGTATGTCATTGTCTCATCGATAGGCACTCCCCTAATTAAATTTGCTAAAGCAACTCCCCACAACAATGCAGGAACAGCACTACCAAAAAATATTATCCAGTCCCATGTGTTTCTCCAACGTGGACTTTCATCTTTGCTTCTAAACTCAAATGACATTGCTCTAACAATTAAAGCAACCAACATTAAAAATAGCGCAAGATAAAATCCGCTAAACATTGTTGCATACCAATGTGGGAAAGCGGCAAAAATTGCTCCACCAGCAGTTAGCAACCAGACTTCGTTTCCATCCCAATGTGGTCCAATTGTGTTGATAATAACTCTGCGAGCTTTATCATCTTTTCCCAAAAATGGCAGTAAAATTCCAACTCCGTAATCGAATCCTTCCAAAAAGAAAAATCCAATAAAGAGTACCGTAACTAAAATAAACCATATTATATTTAAGTCCATTTTATTCTCCTTTTAATTTTCTGAATGAATTGATTCGTGAACCTCTATTGCATCAACACCTTTTATGGCAAATTTGCGCCACAAATAAATTGTTGGAATTAATAAAATTCCATAAAGTAAAGTAAAACCGATTGTTGTAAAAAGGACTTCACCGGCTGTTGTTGCTTTTGACACTGAATCTTCAATTCTGAAAACTCCAAACACAGTCCATGGTTGTCTTCCCATTTCCGTAAAAATCCAACCAGTTGCATTTGCAATAAATGGCAAAGCCAAACTGAAGAATATAATTTTATAAAAAAGAGGTGAAAAATTGAAATCTTTTTTATAAGCCACCCACCATCCAAGTAATAAAACTAAAAACATTGCTGTGCCAGCACCAACCATCATCCTAAAGGTCCAATAAGAAATTGCAACAGGAGGAACATAATTGCCAGGACCATATTTATCTACGTACTCTGCTTGTAAATTTTTAATTCCTTTAACTTCACCATCAAATTTGTTATAAGCTAAAAAGCTAAGTGCACCTGGAATTTTAATAGCAAATACATCTTCTCTTTTTGTTTCATCACCAATTGTAAATAAAGACATTGCCGCAGGATTCTCTGATTCCCAAAGTGCTTCTGCAGCAGCCATTTTCATTGGTTGAACTTTAATCATATACTGAGCTTGACTATGCCCAATTAACGCAACAAATATAGTTCCTATCAATCCATAAATAATTGCAAACTTGAAAGACGTTCTAAATACTTCTTGATTTTTATTTTTATTTAGCTGATAAATGCTAACTGTAAGTATAAAAAATGCAGTTGTTGAAACACCAGCAAAGAATACGTGAGGAAATTGTACCCAAACATGACCACTGGTAAGCAAAGCAAAAAAGTCAGTCATTTCTGCTCTTCCATTTACAAGGTGATAACCTACCGGTTGCTGCATGAATGAGTTTGCAATTAAAATCCAAATAGCTGAAAGATTAGACCCAATTGCCACTAACCATATTGCTGCTAAATGCATTTTCTTTGAAAGTTTTTCCCACCCAAAAATCCAGATTCCCAAAAATGTTGATTCCAAGAAGAAAGCCAATAGAGCTTCAATTGCTAGTGGAACACCAAAAATATCCCCCACAAATCTTGAATACTCTGACCAGTTCATTCCAAATTGGAACTCTTGAACTATTCCAGTAGCAACTCCAATAGCAAAATTAACCAAGAACATCTTTCCCCAAAAAAGTACCATTTTTTTATACTTTTCATCGCCGGTTCTAACATATTGAGTTTCAATTAAAGCTAAAGCTAGCGTAAAACCCAACGTTAGAGGAACAAAAAGAAAATGATAAACAGTTGTTATGGCAAATTGCCATCTTGCAAGAGCAAGAACATCCATACTACCTCCAAATAATTAGTTTTGCTATTTAATATCTGCGTCTGTAAACGCGAATTCATTTATTGTTTTTATTTTTAATTTTTCAATTATTTGATTTTCTTGCTCAATAAAAAAGCTGTGAATATTGCAAGGTGCTGGTAAGGGACAAAAACCATCGACATTAATACATTCGCTAACCCTCATAACTAATCCCATTGCTTTACAAATTTGAAATAGTGAGAGTTCTTCTGGTTTTATTGCTAACAATACACCACCATTTTTACCACGTATGGTTTTTAATATGTTATTCTTCTTTAATTGATATACAATTTTTGTAGTAAAGGGTTTTGTTATTAGTAATTTTGAAGAAAGTTGTTGAATTGAAAAGTGAGATTTTTCTCCCAAACCAGCAAGATAAGCACAAATTCTTATTGCATAATCATAATCTCTTTTAGTTAAATAATACATTTAGTCCTTTACTATACTTTTTTAGTATAGTTAAATTACAAAATTTATTTATAATGTGAATAAATTTTATTAATATTTATTATTTTTTTTGTAGTATCCACATTAAAATACCGTAAGCAATAATATTCAATATTTTCTTCAATAAAATACAAGTCCAAAAGTAATTTAACTGACTATTTATAATTTATTGACTTTAGAATCATTTTTAATTATTTATAAATTTAGAATTATTAATTAAGAGCGTATATGTCAACAATCAATAATTTAGTTATATATTCTTTGCTTTTAGGTTTAACATTAATTTCTGCATGCAAATCTTCAGCAGATTTAACGACACTTGCTAATGAAGTTGCACCAAATAATTGCAGAATAAACGGCACTATAATTAGTATTGAAGACATTAATTCACAAAATCTAAATCTTGCTAAAGTTAGGATTGATAATGTAGTACAAGCTGGATTTAGCTTTAATTCACCAATTATTAAAGGTGATACAATCAAAATTAAATTTGAGTTTACTCTTTCTAAAACTTCAAACGATGTATTTCCAAATTTAAATAACCAATTACCTGGAATGTTAATTGGAGACAAATTTACCGCAGATATTGAAAAAATTGATTTAATACAATTAGACAAAAAAGTGGATAATTTTCAGTATCGAGTTTTTACTTATGATAAAATAAATATAGGAAAATAGACATGAAACAACTTACGAGTCCAGTTTTATTCATTATTTCAGCAATTATTGGATTTTTATTTTTCCAAAATCACTTTTCTGATAGAGTTGATTTGCTTACTCAAAAATCAGAATTAGGAAGCAAAGACAACCCAATTAAGCGGGCTGAATTTGAATTTAGAATGCTTAAAAATCCAACAACTGGAGAGATTCCAAAAGAAATAAGGCGGAAGGAAATAGAATTTGTTAAAAACATTTCCATAGCAAATGAAAAGAGATTAGACAAAATATCTAAAATTCAAGCGTTGAACTTTGTATCAAGAGGGCCAGTAAATCGTGGTGGACGAGTTAGAGCATTAGGAATTGATATAAGAAGTACGGCAGCAAATTCTGTAATTATTGCTGCTGGTGTTTCGGGCGGTATTTGGCGCTCAACCAATAATGGTGATTCATGGATTCAAACCTCACTCCCCTCTCAAATAAATAGTGCAACTTGCATTGCACAAGATCGTCGTTCAGGCTTTCAAGATATTTGGTATATAGGAACTGGTGAATCTTATGGAAATTCTTCAAGTGGTGGTAATGCTTCGTATCTTGGAAATGGAATTTATAAATCAACAAATAATGGTTTAAGTTGGAATTTACTTGCATCTACTTCTTCAAATAGTCCACAAACTTTTGATAATGTTTTCGATTTTGTACATAACATTGCTGTAAATCCAACAACTGGTACTGTTTACGCAGCAGCAATAAATACAATTATGAGCAGCAAAGATGGTGGAAATACTTGGCAATCTGAATTAAGTTCGCCTGCAAACTCAACATTTTCCGATGTTATTGCAACTTCTTCGGGAGTTGTTTATGCTTCAATAAATAGCTCTGTTGCCGAATCTGGAATT
>PCUD01000166.1:114623-116432 GCA_002786785.1 Ignavibacteriales bacterium CG18_big_fil_WC_8_21_14_2_50_31_20
AGATGGAACTAATTGGACAAAAATTACACCTACTGATTTCCCATCAACTTATAATCGTGTTGTAATTGCCGTTGCTCCTTCAAATCAAAATAAAATTTATCTTTTGGCAAATACTGTTGGAAGTGGAAAAGACGGTCACAGCTTTTGGGTTTCAAACGATGCTGGTTCAAGTTGGACTAATTATTCAACAAATTTGCCCGATACAAAAGATCCAGTTGCTGGCTATTCTTCACAAGGTAATTATAATATGGTTATTGCCGTTAAACCTGATGACGAAAATTTTGTCGTTTTTGGTGGAACAAATCTTCACCGTTCAACTAATGGAATGACTTCAAAATTGGCAAATTCTTATGCAAATTGGATTGGTGGATATTCTGTAGCTAACGATATTAGCCAATACGCCAATCACCATCCCGATCAGCACGCTTTAGTATTTGCTCCTTATAATTCCAAAATGCTATTTTGTGGCGATGATGGTGGAATTCAAGTTACTTCCGATATTTCAAAAAATATAGTTGCTTGGATTGATAAAAATAATGGATTTATTACCTCGCAATTTTACTCAATTTCTTTGGATAATTCTGCAAACAACGACCCAACTTTATTAGGTGGTTTGCAAGATAATGGCAACTACTTCCTTAATTCTGATAATGCAACTGCTCCTTGGGTTGAAATGATTGCTGGCGGCGATGGTGCTTTTACCGCAATTGCTGATGGGAAAAATTATTATTACATAGAAACTCAGGAAGGAAATGTTATTAGACTTGAACTTTATTCATCTGGTGATTATAAATCTTATGCAGTTGTTAAACCAAATCATGAAACTGACTATTTGTTCATAAATCCTTATGTGCTTGACCCCAATAATTCAAAAATGATGTATTTTATTGCTGGCGATTCACTTTGGCGGAATAGTGATTTAACTGCTATTCCAAATTGGGGAGAATCTCCAACAAATGTTAATTGGTCTGTTTTGCCAAATACTAGAACTGGAAATATGATTACTGCGGTTTCGGTATCCAAAACTCCAAATAATATTGTTTATTATGGAACTGCCGATGGTCGCATTTTTAGATTAAATAGTGCAAACGTAGGAAATCCTGTTCCAACAAATGTTTCAAACGGATTACCAGATGCATATGTTTCATCAATTGCCGTTGATATGAACGATGCTAATAACGTGCTTGCGGTTTTCTCAAATTATGAAGTAATTAGTCTTTATAATTCAAAAAATGGTGGTTCAAGTTGGACTGCTGTTGCCGGTAATTTGGAACAAAATTCCGATGGAAGTGGAAATGGTCCCTCTTGTCGTTGGGCTTCAATTCTTAATTTTAATGAAACAAAGACTTATTTTGTAGCTACTAGTTCTGGTTTGTTTTCCACAAATTTATTAAATGGAATGTCAACAAACTGGGTTAAAGAATCGCCAAACGAAATTGGAGTTTCTGTTTGTACAATGGTTAGAACTCGCGATATTGATGGTACAGTGGTTGTTGCTACACACGGTAGTGGAGTTTATAGCGGAAAAATGACTTCTGTTGATGTTAAGGATAATCAAAATTTACCAGTAAACTTTGAGCTTTCTCAAAATTATCCAAACCCATTTAACCCAACTACTACAATAAACTACTCCATTATTTCAGGTGGCAATGTGAGTTTAAAAGTATATAATACAAGAGGCGAAGTTGTTTCCGAATTAGTGAATAAAAATCAATTTTACGGAAATTATTCTGTTGTTTTTGATGCTTCAAAATTGTCATCCGGAACTTATATCTATGAATTGCAAAGTGGTAATAAAAGAATTGCAAA
>PCUD01000166.1:116444-136522 GCA_002786785.1 Ignavibacteriales bacterium CG18_big_fil_WC_8_21_14_2_50_31_20
TTAATTCAAGAATTAGCGGCTTTTTGATAATTAACGTAGCACAGAATTACATTCTGTGAAAATTTTAATTTTGGCAATTAACGTTCCTATTATTATATCGCTCATATGGAGCTTTTTTATTCTTTTTCATTTTTTCTATTATGATTTCGCTCCTACGGAGCTTGTTTGTTTTTGCTTTTCAGCCCTATAAGAGCGTCATAATAATAGCATGTTTTTTAATTTTCGTTTTTTAGCTCCGTAGGAGCGACATAAAATAGAATGATTCAAGGCGAAATCTTTTCAGCTCCATAGGAGCGACATTATTCAATCCATTCAAAAAAAGCTTTTTTCCATTTACCTGAATGCAATTATTACTGCTATTTTTTAATTTTTTTCAATCTTTTATTAACTCTACTTTATCAAAATTCCCGCAAAGAACGCGGGACTACTCAGATATTCTATTTAATGAGTAGCATTTTCTTTGTTTCTGTAAAACTGCCACTTTGTAAACGGTAGTAATAAATTCCAGAACTTAAATTATTTGCATTAAATTCTACTTCGTAACTACCCGCACTTTGCTTTGTGTTTATCAAAGTTGCTACTTCTCTTCCAAGTATATCAAATATCTTAAGTGTTGTTTGTGGCACAGAATATAATTCTGTGCTACGTGGTATTGAATATTTAATTACCGTACTTGGATTAAAAGGATTGGGATAGTTCTGCTCCAAATTAAAAGTAAAATTAACCGTTGGGTTGTTTTCGTTAATGTCAGTTACTAAATCCAAATCATAAATTGCAGTGTAAATATCATAGCTACTTTCATTTATTTTGCATCCAGACCAAGTGAACATAATTTTATCGTCATTTACTCCAAAATTCAAGTCCCGCACATGTGTGTTTTCCAACGTACTAACAACAAAATTTGATTTTACCTTTTCTCCATCGCTGTTGAATGTATTTGCCACCAACTTATTATTTGAGACAAAAAATGTTATAAACTGTCCACTTTTAACAGCATCAACTTTACCTTTGTCATTTATTCCTAAATCAATGGAGGATTGAAGTTCTGTTCCGTTTTCATCATAAATTATTGCATATTCATAATAATAAAATTCATAATCTGTAAACACATATAAAAATTTCGATTGCCCTAAATACGAAGTAAAATATGGGAAATTCTCCGTTTTTAGTAGAAAATTAAGATTATAATCGTATTTATAGATAGTATTCAAGATTTTTATATAGAAATAATCTTTATCCAAATAAATGCTGGAATTTTCATTTAGATTGTTCCCAACTATTTCTGTTTGAGTTATTTTCCCTTCATTTTTGGAATATTTTGCAATATAATTTTGGGAATTTGCATAAAATATGACAAGAAATTCGGAATCATTAATTATGGAATAATTCATTCTAACTAAATTTGAACCATTTGCACCTGCAAGCGAGTCATAAGCAACAATATTTGAATTCTTGTCAATTATCGAAAACCCAATTTGCTTCATTCCATCATTATATGTTTTAGACCAATTGGAAATTCTGCAACCATCATCAAAGATTTGGAAAGATTCATTTTGCAATATTTCATTTTCAGAAATTAGCTCGCCAGAATAACTTATCAACTGTCCAACTTTATTCAAATCATTTACCCAATGAACATAAAATCCCTTATTTTCTGCTTTTTTAATTAAAGGACGAGCTTCGTTGCTTCCAGAAACATCATCATTTATTTTTATGCTATCAATAACATCAAAATTATTACATTTGTATAAATAGACATCCCTATCAACAGTCTTTGTGAAAATTAAGTTTTGGTTTTCGTCCAAAAATATTTGGCGTGAATACTCAAATTTGGCTGTTGAATCGACTATCGGTTTACCAATTGTATCACCATTTTTATCAAAATAAAACAAATTTCTGTATTTATTATCAGGATCATTAATTATCAGTGCTCGTTTGTTTACGTTAAAATTTGATAAAGTAAATACTTCCCCTGCCCACCAACCATATTCACAGAATTCTGAAGTTATTGGATAAGTTTTTGTTTCAAGCAAATCACCCATTTTATTAATTTTAAGACTCTCTAATTTGCACGAATCAATTACAAATATCTGAAATAAAGTATCACTAACTGAAGTTGCTAAAATTTGAGGAAAGGTTCCATAATCGTAATTATTATACGTTTTAATTCTACGAGTACTAATTATAGTATCATTATTCGCAAACGAATTCAAATATATACCAAAACCATTTGATGAATCCTCATTGGGATTATAATACTCCGAAAAATAAGCAACTACATATTCGCCATTTTTATTTATAGCAATTGAAGAGGTTGCAATAGAATAATGATATTCATTATTGCATTCAATAAGGGAATCTGAACCATCAGAAAATATTTTGATTATTTTTAAATTGCCGCCAAAATCGGAAACACTAATGAAATTATCACTCGATTTTACAGCAGAATATCCTTCACCAGGCCAACCAGTTCCACACCATGGATAATCTCCTCCACCAACATTAATTTTCTTTGATGATGATAAATCATCGTATATTATTCCATTAAAGATTTTTCCTCCATATTCACCATAGGTTCCTAAAAAATATGAATAAGAACTATCATAAATACTAAATGATTTTCCAGTAGTGGAATACAAAATGAGCGAATTGGAAAATGTTTTGTAATTGGAACCAATTTTAGTTAAATCGGGGTTATATTTTTGAGCAAAACTTTTAGTATCTCCAAGACGACTATCAAGCCACGCAACAACAAAGCCTTTATTTGAATCTGGGAAGATTCTCGCTTCGCTTTGTGAAAACAACGCTATTTCACTTTCTTTATTTACAATTATTGGTGTCAATTCGCTTTGAGCAAAAACGTAATCGGAAAGAAAAATAATAGATAATAACAATAAAAATCCAGCACCTTGTTTCATGTTGACCTCATTATAGTATTTTAATTTGCATAAAGTTATGAATATTTTATTCCTTTTACAAGAAATCAATCTAAAAACATACAACCAAATGCTATTTTTGCCAACACACAAAACATTGGGGAAACAATTGTACTACTGGAGATTCCACCAAAACTACATTTATGCACATTTTCGAAATAATTTATCTTTAATAACAAATTAGTTACTGAATTTTCCTCCTTTTCAATAAAATTACTATAAAAAAAAAGAATCCTTTTCTACTAGCAAACATCAAACGTTTGAAAAAATTTATGAATAACTAACAATTAAAAAAGGAAATAAAATGACTTTACAAACAAACTTAACACACGTAGAAACGGCTGCTAGTTTAGAAAAAATGCTTCAAGAAAATGAAAATGTAATGGTATGTTGTGGAAGAATGGGACCAATGTGCGTTCCTGTATACGGAATTATGGAAGAATTAGAAAGCGAGTATGCAAACGTAAAATTTGCCGATATGTTATTCGATTCGCCAGAAGCTGCAATTATTAGAAACAACCCTGCTTGTGCAAGTTTTGCTGGACTTCCATTTACAATGTATTACAAAAATGGTGAAGTTGTAAAAGCAACTACTTCAATTCAGTCAATGGAGCAAGTAACCGATATTTTAGATACCCAATTTGGTAAATAGAGATTAATAATGGAAAACAATTTTGATGTAATTATTCTTGGTGGTGGAGCTGCGGGTTTAACTGCTGGAATTTATCTTTCTCGTGCAAAAATGAAAACCTTGATTATAAATGAAGGCACTGCTGGTGGACAAATGGTGCTAACTCACGAAATTGCCAACTATCCAGGAGTTGAAAGTATTGGTGGATACTTGCTTGGAAGCACAATGCGTCAACAAGCACAGACTTTTGGTGCCACAATTTTTAATAATTCTAAAGTATTATCTTTGGATTTAACTGGAGATGAAAAATCAATTGAAATTGCACGCAAAGGAAAATTTACTTCAAAAGCATTCATTTTAGCAACTGGAGGTCGCTCGCGTCCACTAAATGTGCCTGGTGAAGACACTTTTAAAGGTCGTGGAATTTCCTATTGTGCAACATGCGATGGCGATTTTTTCCAAGATAAAGAAATAATTGTTGTCGGAGGTGGAAATTCTGCCCTCGAAGAAGCTGTTTCACTAACTAAATATGCAAAAAAAGTTACTATTGTTCACCAATTTAATCATTTCCAAGCTTTGGAACATTATATTGACGAAGCAAAAGGTAACCCAAAAATCAATTTTGTGATGGAATCAGAAATTGTGGAATTTTTTGGTGACGATAAGCTAAACATGGTTAAAATTGAGAATATGAAAACTCACGAATTTTCAGAAATGAATATTGATGGAGTCTTTATACTTATCGGTTATATTCCAAACACAGATGTTTTTGAAGGAATTGTTGAACTAACCAACCGAAAAGAAATAATTACAACTCGCGATATGGAAACTAACATTCCAGGTGTTTTTGCTGCTGGCGATTGTACTGCAAAAAAATATAGACAAGTTACAACTGCTGTTGCCGATGGAACAATTTCTGGTCTTGCAGCAGTAGAATATGTTAGTAATAAAAAATAATTACCCATTTATTTAAGAGGATGCATATTTTTGTATCCTCTTAAATTTTTATCTAAAACCATCTTCTTCAAAGTTCCTATGTTTTACTCATAAAATTCATTTTTTTTTGTTTTATTATTAAATAAACTTTTCTATTTTGAGGGCTCAATAACCAATTTTATAATAATTTAGGAGGGCAAAATGTTGCCGAACAATTTTCTAAAACTCACTTTTATCTCTATCCTTTTTTTCTCAGCTTCAATTTTTGCACAAACGGATACAACCTTAATCGATAAAGGCGTAAACATTTTTTTTTATAATGGTTTAGGTGTTTCGTACAAGTATAATGCAAATGAAACTTGTAGTTATCGTGTTAATGTTGGTTTAAGTACTTCATTAACTGATTATAAAGACGATAGAGAACATTATTATTTTAATGCTCCAAATAATTACGATACGATTAACTATGCCAGGGATAATTATGATACATATTTAGAAGCGAGCTTATCTTATACAATTCTCTACAATTTGATAAGAGATAAATCTTTTAATCTTTATTTAGGAGCTGGTCCGTCAGTTAACTATTTAATTCAAAAATATGAAGCCACAGATTTTTCACATTATTCGAATTACTCAAGTACCCATAATAGAACTTATACACATTATGGAGTTGGTGTTGTTGGTCTAATGGGAATTGAAGCTTATTTATCACATAAGATTACTCTTTTTGCCGAATCACAACTAACATTATATAGAAACTGGGGAAAAGAAGAATCTGGAGATTTTAGTTTCTCTTCAAACAATCTGAATAGTAGTTCAAAAAGTTCAGTAAGCTCAACAAATTGGCAAATGGGTTTTACTTTAGTAAAAGTTGGTTTTGGAATTTACTTTTAAATAGCTTAACTGCATAATTTAAAATTCCCACAATTTGTTAGGAATGACTTTGTAAATTACATTGTTTTAACCTCAAGTTGCGGGAATTTTTTTATCTATAAAAAAAGATAAGTTAGGATTTACAATTATCAATTCTAAATTGCCAATTATCAATTAATTTGTATATTTCAGAATGAAAAAACTGACTTCAATATTATTAATACTAATTTTAATCTCTTGCTCAGAAATTAAGCAGCCACCAGGTATTTTAGCAGAGGAACAACCAAAGCAGACTTCCCTATCAGAGCCAAAATCTTGGGATTTGGATGATTTCCACTTTGTTGCCCTTGCCAATTTTGAGTTAAAGGCAAAAGTACTTGGAAAAGAAAGATACAGATTTGGAACAGAGGCAGAAATTTCGCCTTATGATTTAGCACTTGGTTGGGGACAAATGTCAAATCAAGAAATTGTTGATAAAATAGAAATTACTCAAAGATCGCGTTGGTTTTTCTGGAAAGTTGAGTCATATCCAATTACTCACAAACAGATAGAAGAATCGGCATCCAACATGCACATGATTCCCGCAAATGAAGAAATTAGAGACCAATTGGACGATTTACTTGTTGGTGAAATCATATATCTAAAAGGCTATTTAGTTGTAGTTAACAAAAGTAACGGTTGGCGTTGGAAAAGTTCGCTTTCCCGAACAGACACCGGAAACGGCGCTTGCGAAGTAGTTTGGGTTGAAAAATTACTACGAATTAAATAGTAAAAGAATGTTGTAAATTTTGAAAATATTTATCGTTTCTCCGTAATAGCTTCTTTTCCTTCAATTTTATTATCATAATAACGAGTTGTTGGATAAGCAAAATCGATATCTTTATGCTTTGCAAATTCTTCCAGAATAGCTTCCCAAACAACTTCCTCAGTACCTCTTCGTTTTTTTACTTGGCAAATATAACGGATTGTGAGCAAAACTCCACTATCTTTTACAGAAGTATAAACAATAGGTGTTAAAGTATGATAAAAAATCATGAATTTTTTTGAAGCATCTTTAATTTGCCGTTGAGCTTCTTTTGTTAAACTTATTGTTTTGTCGTTTACAACATTTGTTAATATTTTTTTTGCTTTTTTCCAATCACTTTCAAATGTTAGCAAAACTGGAATTTCGTCCCAAATGTATTCAAAGCCTTCTGTATAATTAGCTTGCCAAACTGTAAAAACAAGTCCATTTGGAATGTGAATTATTCGCCCAGTACTTTGGTCGGCATCAACCCAATTGCCAACTTCGATAACAGATGATTGAAATAAACGGATATCAATTACATCGCCAGTAACATCACCAATTTGTACTCTATCGCCAATTTTAAATGGTTTTCGAGTTGTAATAAAAAGCCAGCCACCAATGTTAACAAGTAAATCCTTAAATGCTATTGCTAAACCAGCAGAAAGGAGTCCAATAAAAGTTCCAACTGATTCAAAAATACCGAACCAAATGCGTGACAACACTATTAGTGCTAAAACTACAGTTGCAGTTCTTAGTGTTTTATTCCAAAAATAACGGTCTTTATAATCTTCTAATTTATCAATAAAATATTTGTTTACAGTTTTACGTAACAGCCAAACAAATATGAAAAGAAGAATAGAAAATAAAATTTGCTCCTGTGTGCTTACAGAAATACCTGTAAGTCTTTCAAACAAATAGTGAATGTCGGTTTTTAAACTATCCATATAAGATTAATTATTTTAATGAACAAAGAATTTTTGAAATATCAATGAAGCTCCACCCATTGCACCACTTAGTGATTTAAATTGTGAAAATTTAAGGCGAGTATTTTGAGCAAACTCTGAAATTACATCATTTAAAATGGATTTGCGAATAATTGGTTTTATAAATTCTTCTGCTTCACAAATATCACCACCAATAATTACTAACTCTGGATTTAATAAATCGACATATTGAACAATTCTTTTTCCAAATTCTTTTGCAATTTCTTTTATAATGTAAATTGCTCCAGAATCGCCAGATTTAGCAGCTAATATAATATCGGATAACTTTATCTCTTCGCCATCTTTATGTCTTTGGCAAATATTACACTCACCTTTATGAAGAATTACGGCATCTTTAATTACATCCACTAAAAATCCATCAGGAAGAAAAGTCCTAACTTCACCTGCAGCTCCGTTTGCTCCGCGATGTAATTCATGATTAATAATAAATCCTGCACCCATTCCAGTAAAATTTTGGTGAATAACAAGATAAAGCATATCTTTTACCTTGGCCTCACTTTTCGATAACCATTTTACACCAAGCGCACCAGCATTTGCATCATTTTCAATTTGAATATCAAAGTTTAATTTGGATTCTAAAATTTCCTTGAAATTAATATTGTGTAAATCAAAACCCATTGAATACAAAATTCTGCCTTTGTCACAATCAACTGTTCCTGGCATTGCCAAGCCTAAACCTAATATTTTTTTCCTTGGGACTTTGTAATCTTTAATCACTTTTTCAACAATATTTTGAATTTGAACAGCCAATATTTCGGGGTCTGTGGTATATTCAATACTATAAGTTTGTTGGAAAAGAATTTCACTTTTAAAATCCAATAATACTAAGCTAACTTGTTTAGAGAGGAGTTCGATTCCAAAAGTAAATCCATAATCTGATGAAATATCCCACAAAACTGGAGGCTTCCCACCTTGAATAGTTGTTCCACCCATCCCAATTCTTCTAATATATCCTTTGGATTCAAACTTTTTTAACGTGTAAAGAACTGTTGAAATTTGTAGACCAGTAATAATACTAATTTCACGTGCAGAAATGGATGAATTCATTCTAACGAGATTAATTATGTGCTGTCTGTTTAATTGTTTTACTAATTTAGAAGAGCCGCTTGTAAACATATCATATTAATTAATTATGAATAAATTATTGAATTATAAATATAAATTTAAGATAGAAAATACAATATTATTTTTATAATTACCTAAAATAATTCTGATTTAATAGTTATATAAGACTATATTATATAGTAAGTTAGGTTTATATAAATGATATTATAACTTATTAATTTTTAATATAGTTTTTGGAATTGAATTTAAAACTGTTTCCCAAACTTTTTTAGGATTATCACAAGCTAACCAACTTTCTTGAGAACTTCCTTCATATCCCCAAATTGCTATATTTTCTATTCCAGCATTAATTGCACAAGAAATTGCTTCTGAAACTTCATGCTCTCTTCCATCAGTTATTTTAAAACCTTGAATCCATATTTGAGATTGTTTGTTCTTTTTTAGAGTCAATTCATGGAGAGCTTTAGAAAAATCTGCTACTTTTTTTACAGTAGCTTTTTCCCAAATCCAATAAGGACCAGTAGAAATTGTATCTATTGAATTAATATTAAAATACTTATTCCATTCCTTTTCCATCAATTCAACATTAATATTTGCAGTTAAATATAATGTGTTTCTAACTCCACCATTTGAGGCTTTTTCTGATAATCTCGCAATAAAATGGAAAAGGCAATTTTTTTTAAATAGTTTTACATCATCTGTTTCTGTTTCTGGTAAAGGATAACTAAATTCTTCTTCAAATTTTGATTTACAGTATTCGCAACGGCATCCCCATCTTCCAGGAACACTTGCTAAAAATCCTTGTTCATGAAAATGTGGTTCATCCCACAATATTTCATCAACTCCAGAGTTTACAATCATTTCAATCCATGAATCCATAAATTTATTAAAATCTGGTGAATTTGGACATGCAATTGGCGTTGGTTTATCATCATCCAAAATTTGACATGAATTAAAGATATTTTTACTAGCAAAATTTGAAAATGGCTCACCTCCAAAAACATTTCCAACCCCCCAAGGATTAACCCAAACATCCAAACCTTCGTCATGAGTTATTTTGAAAATCTCTTTCATTGTTCCAGAATTGAACATTAAATCAAATTCTGAATATGTATGAAGCACAAATGTAAATCCGTTTTGCTTAAGTTCTCGCATATCGGATTTTACATGCTTTAATATTCTGTTACCGTAATATGAAACACCTATTTGCAATTGATTTTTCCTTCTAATTTCATAAATCTTTAAGATTCATTTTTATACATCATTAATTTATTTTCATTTAAAGAATAATAGTATTTTACTTCACAATATTTGTTTAAGCTATCGTAATATGATAGAAAAAAGTGGAATTCTTTTTCATGAATATTATCAAAGGCAAATTTGAAATACCCACTTCCCTTCTCATCAAGATAGTTTTGTGGCTCAATTGTTATATTGAAACCATTCGTTGGTTTTATCTTAATATCACGAATAGCACCGCCATCATTAACAAAATAATAAACAATTTCATTCGATGTTCTTTTAACTTTAAGTGACCTAAAAATTGGTGGCAGTTGATTTATCTTTGAAATATCTGTTCCAAGAATACCATCTAATTGAGTGTTGTTATCTAATTCAATATTATTATATTCTTGCAGTAAATTATCAACTTTGTTATTTATATCTTTTTGTTCCAATTCTGAAATATCTGTTTTCAGTAGTCCAAACAAACCACCAAATGGTGACATATCATTTTTATTATTAGAGAATCCATGTTTAATAAAAAGAGCAACTTGATAGCGATTAATGTAAATAATTATAATCACAACTATTAATAGGAATATTCCAATAATATTTTTCCCATCAGATATTAAGTCAAATATTACTTCTTGAGTCAAATTTGGATTATCCAACATTTATAATTCTATTTCTCCATTAATTTAGATTAAATGAAACTTGGGAATCAAAATATTCTATTATATTTAAGGTGCTTTTCACAACACCTCAAATTATATTAAAACAAACAACCTAAAACAATTTGCGAATATCATCTTTCACATTTTCAGAAATATCAAAACGGATTACATTTCGTTTATTATCTAGTAAAGCCTGTCTATCACCAAGAGCTTGCGCATTCACTAATACATTAAAAGTCATATCAGATTTATCATTTCCAGCTTCATTTGGAATTTCAACATCAGTTCTATTTTTTGAAACAATTTGAATAAACAAACCATTGCCAGCGTCGCCTTTGTGTAATTGTCCTGTTGAATGCAAAAAGCGTGGACCGAAACCAACAGTAGTTGCTACTTTATATTTTTTTTGAATATTTGTTCTTAATTCTTGAAGTGCAGCTTCTGCTTCATCATTCATATTTACATAAGCTTGAATAGAAACATAACTTCTTCCGATAATATTATTTTCACCAGAATTAAGTTTGTTCATAAATTCTGAAATTACTTCTGATAAATTATTAGTATTAACATCACCATAGACTTTAATTCCATTATCTTCAAAATTTGGACTGAGTTTTGTAATTTGACCTTCTTCAAGATATTGGCTCATCATTTTTCGTCCAATTATTTTTGCTTGTTCAACATTTGGCTGGTCGTATGGCTGAATATCAATAACCCAACTTGCAATAACTGTTGCCATTTCCCAAATAAAAAATTGAGCACCCAATTCATAAATGCTGTCCAATTCCAATTCTATTACTGAAAATCCAGCATTGGTTAAATTTGATATAAATTTAGCATTTTTGTTATCGTCATTTAGATGAATATTTACAAATAATCTGTCAAAACTATAATTTTCGGGTAAAAGATTTTCTTCACCTTCAATTGGTAAAATTCCCTTTCCTTCTTTTCCTGTGCTTTCGGCAATTAATTGTTCAGCCCAAGCTCCAAAAGGTTTTAAATTGTCAGAAAGAATAAAAGTTGCTTTATCAACTCCTTGTTTTGCAAGCACACCGATTGCAACTCCGATTTTTGCAGTTGCATTGTTTTCAATTTTCGATTCCGCAATTGCAACATCTAATAATGAAATAAATTCGCTTAAATTAACTCCAAGTAAAGCTGCTGGAACAAGTCCAAAGAGTGACAACGCAGAATATCGTCCGCCAATATTTGGGTCATTTATGAATATTTTTCGAAAATGTAAATCCTTTGCCATTTGCTCCAATCCACTGCCTGGATCAGTTATTGCAATAAACCGCTGTCCAACAATTTCGCTTCCAACAATATTAAGAGTTGAGTTGTAAAAGCGTTTCATAAATGAAATTGTCTCAACAGTGCCACCCGATTTTGTTGAAACAATGAAAAGTGTTTTGTGTTTACTGTATTTATCAATCATAGCTTTTAATTGGTCAGGATGTGTGCTATCGAGAATTGACAAATCCAAATAGCCCTTTTTTACTCCAAATACTTTTTTGAAAACTTCTGGCGCCAATGAAGAACCACCCATTCCCAACAATAAAGCGTGAGTAAAACCTTCTGATTTCACTTGCTCAACAAATTCATTTATTTCATTAAATTTTGTTTTTGCAACATCGGAGCAATCAAGCCAGCCGAGTCTGTTGCTAATTTCTGTTGGATTTTCTCGCCAAACTGTAAAATCCTTTTTCCAAATTCGCTGCATTATTTTTTCATTATTAAATTCAACAAATTTTGCAGAAAACTCATTTTCATATTTTCCAAGATTTAACTTTACATTATTCATTTTTTACCTCAATTTATTATACTTTCTTAATCTTACTCTTAATTTTTAATCTAAATCTTCTGCACCTCAATCAAATGCTTCGCATCTTTCCCTCTATAGCAATGCTGTCAACTTAAGAGAATATATTAATAGTATGTCATTCCCATCCCGACTTGTCGGGATTGTTGGGAATCTTAGCCATAAAGTGGATTCCGTGCAAGAACATCACGGAATGACACGAGCTTAAGTTGACAGCATTGCCCTCTCTAGAGGGTATTTTTTAAAGGATGTAAACAATCTTCGTTACAATTATTTTTCAAAAAACCGTATTTACTCAATTCCAAAAAGCTTTTTCATTTCGTTATTACTAATACTTTTAGCAATTTTTTCTTCATCCTCAAAATTATCATTTTTATTCATTTCGCGTGCAAAATCTTCCGATTTTATAATTGTGCAACTATTTACTCTTGCAAAATCCAATACATTTTGGTCTGAACTTACAACAGTAATTAGCTTTGGATTATCAGTAATTGAAATTTCATCTTTAATCTTATTATCAGCAGTAGTATTTTCAGAATATGTTATTTTAATTCCCTTTCCTTTAATTGCTTCATTTGGATGTCCATCAAAATGTAAAGAAACACCAATTTTCTTTTGATGAAAATATCTTTCGAGTTGGAAAACTATTCCTATGCGCGAAGACTGTTTATCCTTCTTCTGCATATTCCAAAGTTTTGGAATTTTACCAATTAAATTATTTCCATCAATTATGTATTTTCTTTTCATTTTTCAATTATTAAAATGTTTTGAAATTACTTCTTCAATATTCTTATCTCTAAAAGTATCTTCATTTTCCACAATTATTCCATCAGGTGAGATAAACAGCAAATTTGGAATAGCTGTAACTGAAAATGATTTAGAAATATCATCATTCCAATTATTTGTTAAACTAACATTATACCAAGGCATTGTCCATTTATTTTTCCAAAATTTATCAAGATTTACCTGACTATCACCCATTGAAAAACTTAGAATTTCAAAATTGTTATTTTTATATTTTTCATGAATTTTATGTAGTTCCCCCATTTCAGCTACACAAGGTGGACAGGTAATTGACCAAAATTGAATTAAATAATATTTACCTTTAAAAGTATCTGGAATTATTGCTAATGATGATCTAGTGTCTTTTCCACTAAAGAAAGGTACATGATTGCCTATTGTAGTCGGTTTATATGGAGCGAATCTATTTAATGTAAATTCAATCTCTTTTACATCAGAAAAATTATTTTCAATTATTGTAAAGTATTTGTTTGCCTCATCAATATTATTATGAAGATGTAAAAAATCGATATAATTTGACAGCGCAACTGCTTTTACTACTCTATCTGGATTTTCCTTATATAAGCCTAGATAAAATTCTTTGCTTTTACTTATCATCATTTCTTTTGATTTCTCTTGAATATCTCCTGTTACAAACGAGTATAAACCCTTTAACGAATAAACATATTCTTCAATAGCAATATTTGTATTCCAATTTGAAAAGAATAAAATAGCTTGAGTATCTAATGACCACATTATGTCGTTAAATTTAAACATTTTAAGGATTTCTTTTTTTGTATAAGTATCAATATTCTCATGATAACCATTTAGCATAATTTTAGGAATTTGCATAGCAGCATATTGCTTAACTATCTCATCTGCATTACTCAAAATATATTTTTCAATAAACTTGAATTGTTTTTTATTATCAAATTCAAATCCAATGCTATTGCCATTTATTTTATAGTATTTCTCTATTTTACTTTGAAAATCCAGATTATATATTTCCATATTATTATGAATAGTCTCAATTTTTTTTAATGACTCATCTGATGGATTCTTTATCTTAATTATTTCTGGAGATAATATTGTGCTAACACTCACTTGTGCAAGAGTAATATTAACAAAAACAAATAACACTAAAATTATACGAATCATTTTATCCTCATTTAATATTTAGAACCCTGAATAAATATCTTTTGATTTAGATAGTTTCAAATCTCTAAATTCTGGGGCTTTTAATCTAATTTCAAATTTAAAACCTCTGTAAGTTCCAATCGGATTCCATACTAAATTAGCTTCCCAAGCATGTAAATCGCGATAAATAGTAACTTGAGGAGCATTTATTTTTTTATTTGTAATGTCGTAACTTCCTCTAAAAGTAAATTTCCATTTTTGAGTTAAATTAAAACTTAAATCAGCACCCAAATTAGATCTATCTGTAATAAATCCAATTCCCTTATTGCTATAATTGTAATTATAAGTTAAACTTAAATTCCATGGAATTTCAAAATCGGGTTCTTCATCTTTGTATAACTCAATATAATCACTACTTTTATTATTATTTCCTACTAATTCTTCCCCAATTTGTTCTTCACTTTCAGAATTCTTTTTCTTCTCATTTTCTGATTTAAACAATTCAGCAGAAAGTGATGAAGAAAGATTTAAGTTAAAGTTTGTCATCTTCAACAAAGAACCGTTGTTACTAATTGCAAAAGCATTTATTTCCCTTCCAGAATTGAATTCATATGGCGAAAAAACGGAGCTGCCATATAAAGATAAAACACTTCCAATTTGGGTTCTAAAATTTACATTAATATCATCAACGTTTAATGAATCGGCAACAAAATTATATCCAGAAGAAACAGTTAAATCGAGAAGTTTAATTTTTTTGGATTCAGAAGTTGTATCTGTTGGGTCTTTCAACGTTTTTATTTCAAACGCATTTCCTAAAGAAAGAGAAAGTCGCTGTGCTTCTCCAGCACTAATACCGCTAAATATTTGATTCCCAAATTTGTCATACTTCACAATTCTACCTGATTTATCAACATAAGTATCATAATAACCCCAAAAATCGGAAGAGAAATCTGGATGATATGAATAAGATAATCTTGGCTCAAAAGTATGACGAAATGCAGAAAATCCAAGTATTTGAGGCTGTGCCATTCCATAAAGTTTTGTTGAAGCAGAAAGCGAAAAATTAAATGTATTAACAGTATTTAAATCATTAATATCGTAAGAAGTAAAATATAAGCTGTCCTTTCCGCTTGAATCAAGAGAGCTTTCAATTTTTTGAATTTGACGCTTATTATACCATTTTGAATTAACTTGTAAACTTGGTGATAAGCTCAAATGTCCAAATTTTGGAGAAGCAGAAACATTAAATGAATGACTTATTCCGCCATGAATTGTTGATTCACCTGAAATTTTTCTTCTATTATTTTTGAAATTACCAGAGTAATCATAACCAATTAATTCGTACCAGCTTTTATCTTTGCTACTTCCAGTGTTGCTTTTAAATGGATAAACTCGTGATTTTGAAATTGAAACATTTGGCAAATCTTCTGTAATATCCCCTGTCTGTAAATTCTGAGTTCTATTATAATTCATTGATAAGTTTATTCCACTTTCTTCCCAACGCTTAGAAAAAGTTGCGTTTGAAACAATTTCTTGCCTAACCAAATCATTTATATTTGGACTATTAAACTGAAGATAATCGCTTGACATAAATTTTAATCTAACATCAAGTTGCATTGTTGGAGTAATAGTTTGATTATGATTAACGTTTATATTCCATTCAAATCTTTCAGAATAATCGGGGTCACCATATTCATTTAATACTTTGTTTGAAAATCCACCATTAACATTTCCAATATAATTATATCTTTTATTATATCTCATTCTACCTCGCAAACCGTAACCACCTTTAAAATAATAGTCTCCAGTAAGTGTAGCATCCATATAATCGTTTACAACATAAAAGTAGCCCATATTTCGTAGATACCATCCTTGAGATTGATTATAACCATAATTTGGAGCTATAATTCCAGAGGCTCGTCCAGTTTTGTTAGGAAAAACTCCCCAAGGCAATGGTATTGGAAATGGGACTCCACCGATATACATGAAAATCCATTTTGCAATAATATGGGAGCCTTGAATAATTTTCATTTTATCTGCGCCAAAATAATAGTGTGGTGTATCAGCATCACAAGTTGTAAACTTGCCATCTTCAATAAAAAAAGTTTTTTTATCAACCTTTTTAACCTTTTCGCCATAATAGGTTTTATTTTCGGCACTATTTTTTGCAAGCGAAATAAAACCTTGTTGAGTTTTGAAATTATATTTTATGCTGGTTCCTTCATAAGTATCACTGGCTTCCATTAATATAGGGGTTTCAAGCAGTTTAGCATTCAACGAATCTGTTGTGTCCTTTTTCCCAGCAGCTTCTAATTCGTTAGTTTCAAAATTAATTTTAATGTTTGCACTTTTAAGTGAAGTTTGTTTGTATTTAATATCACCTTCACCAAATAAATACATTTCTTTATTTTGCACATCAAAGATTAAAGAATCTTTTGCATTTGCAAAAACAACTGCGTTAATATCAGTATCTTTTTTCTGGTTAAGTGAATCGGTAGAATTTAATGAGTTAGAAAAGTTGAGTGAATCGTTTATTGAAATTAAGGACGAATCAGAAAATATTGTCGATACTGAATCGATATTCTGAGCAAATATCTGAATTGTGGTAAGTAATATTGCAATTATATTTAATTTCATTATTAACAATTTTATCAAGAAAAAACTAATTGCAAATATACTGTTTTGTTATTTTGGATAAAACATATTATATCACCTAAACTCATAATCAACAATTTTAATTTTTTCTGGATATGATATATTTCCAATAAAAGTACCAATTACTGGTTGTGCAAAAAGCGATAGTTTATTTGTTGATGCGTTTCTACCTCCAAGATTCAATGCAACTTTTAATAATTCATTAATGTTACTATTATTTAAGATATCAAAAAGATTTAGAGTAATTTTAATTTTTAACTTCTCATTATAGTTTGTACCTACTAATTTAATTGGCTCTTGAATATTTCCAGAAATAAGATTCTTACCATTAAAAAACAACTCCCAAGGAAAAGAAACTATTTCAAGGTTTAAATTATTGGAACTACCATCTCTTGCATTTGGATTTTGAACATCAATATTAAGTATGAAGGTTGCAAACAATTTTTGGCTACTAAAAGCTTGTAGTAATTTTAAAATATCGGTAGAAGAAAAATCAGCAAGTTGTGCTTTATCTTGCACGGAAATATCTTGAACCTCAAAATTAGATACTGAATTTATTTTAAATTTAAGTTTCATAATATTTTCTAACGATTTTAATGCTGAACAACTTGCAATTATAGCAATTATAGCAATTATTAAAAATAATCCAACTATTGTTTTTGATAATATGCCAAAATTAATTTTATTTATTTCACTCACGGATTTAATATAGATTTTCTTCATACTATTCCTTAAAAATTATCTTCAAATTTCGATTCGTGTATTTTTTTAATAATCATATCAGCTACAATAAGAGCACGCAGTCCATCTTTTCCCGAAACTATTGGAGTTTCATCATTTACAATTGCATTAATAAAAAGTTGTTGTTCATATTTTAGGGCATTTATTTCCTTTTGTTCTGGTTGTTCATATACAATTGCTTTTTTCTTATCTCCAATTCCCATTTCGCCAAAAGAAATAAAATTACTTAACGATTTATCAGTTGGGGCAACTAAACGAAATATTTCGGAAATGCCAGAATTAAAATCAACAGCAATATAAGCATCACGTTGGAATATTCTCATTTTACGCATTTTTTTCTGCGAAATTCTACTTGCTGTAACATTTGCAACAGCTCCATTTTCAAATTCAATACGGGCATTTGCAATATCCAAACTATCGGAAACAACATTTACACCACTTGCACTAATATATTTTACTTTACTTTTAACAAGACTTAAAATTATATCTATGTCATGAATCATTAAATCAAGCACAACTGCAACATCAGCACCTCGTGGATTAAATTGGGCTAATCTATCTGTTTGGATAAACATTGGGTTCAAATTATATTTTTCAAGTGAAACCAAAGCCCCATTAAATCTTTCAATATGCCCAACTTGCAATTTAAGATTTTTTTCTTCGGCTAATTTTACAATTTCTTCAGCTTCCCAAATTTCTGATGTAATAGGTTTTTCAACAAATACATGAATACCAAAACTAAGAGCAGTTTTAACCAATTTGTAATGTGCTTTTGTGGCAGCAACAATTACGACTGCGTTACAATCTTGCAATAAATCATTTAATCCTTTGAAAGCTTTTGTTTTAAACTCTGAAGCAACAATTTCGGCTGTTTGATTATTCAGATCATATATACCTATTAGCTCACAATTTTCAACTTCTCTAATTAATTTTGTATGAAGTTTTCCCAAATAACCAGTTCCAATAATTCCTATTTTAATCTTGTTCATTAATCTCTACTCCGCATTTTTTTGTATGCAATTATTTTATCGTAACCACCAAGTTCATCTGTTTTGTAAAAAAGGAAAATATAAAATTCTCGATTAATTTCCCACGAATTTCCCTCCAATTCTATCCAATTTATATTTTTCAAATAATTGTCTTCAATATCCGCAACAACATATTGATAATCATATACTCCACGTTTTAGTTCAACATTTGTAGAAAATATTCCATCTTTTTCAACTAATTTATATTCTGGATAAATATCCCAATTAGTAAAAGAACCAACAAGGAAAATATTTTCATAATATTCATCTGGAGTTCTTAATTGAAATTTAACATCCAAATATTCAGAATTAATATTTTTATAATTCATAATTTTTGAGCCCCCAAAATTGTCTTTTATACTTGGATTAAATTTGTTTGAAACTTCAATTCCATCAAAATGTGCATCAGTTTTTGGTACTTGATATTTAGATTTATTCATTAAGTCCACTTGCCTGTATGCACTTCCTGGTTGAATATTTTTGACAAAAAATGAAAGAGAGTTATAACTATCTATTTCATAATAATTAAATTCATTATTATAAGTTTTTTCAATAATAATTGGGTCTTCATTTTTTTTGTTTTCTATTATTTCAACAAAATTAACTTTTTCAACTAATAACGAGTCAGGAACAGAAACTGATATTTTGAAATCCCAAATCTCCCCAAAAACTGCTGGGACAACATTTTTGCCATGCATTCTTTCTTCGAAAATTTTGGTTTTTAGAGTAATAATGTTATCGTTAATTACATAAAATTTGCCTTCAGCAAAAATAATATCAGAATTATAAGTATCTTGAATAAAAAACATCCATTTACCAGAAAACGGAAATCTTACATTTTTGTTTGGGAAACTGTTTGCATAATGATAATCTGCATTGTCACCACGAAAAGGTAGTTTTTCAAACCACAAATTTCTTTCAGTATTGTAAATATCATCTCTTAATAAACCACTTTCGTAAGGTTGCCAATTTTTGTCACAAAAAACAAACTGAATTTCCCAATTTGGCAAGTCATTGCATTTTAAATCAAATTCAATTGTAATTTTTGAACCAAAAATTGAAATTGGGAAAGAGGTCTGATTATCTTCTTGAAATACTCGTAGAGATTTAATTTCATAATCCCCTTTAGCAAAGGTTGTATTAACGAGAAAGAACAAGGCAAGAACTACCCATAGAAAAGTATTAATAAATTTATTTTTTTGTGAAAAGCACTTTTGCATTATTAACCCTCAAGGTTTTTTTGATTATCCAAGTATTTAGAATGAAATTATTGATTAAAAAATATCGACTGATTTAATTGAATCATGAGGAATGAATGATTTGTAAATCTTTCCATCTCTAACCGATTCAAGTAAAAGTCCATCATCAAAAACTTTAATCAAATTTCCGGTCTTAAAAACAATTTCATAAAATGCTGGTTCGTCATCTTTTTTGATTCCATAAACAACACCATAATTTTCTTTCATTATAATGTTAACTTGTTTATTCAGAAATTCATTCCAATCAATTTTCATTATTACTCCAATTACTAATAATAGATGTTACTTAAAATTACTGATAAGAGTTGAGTTTTACAATTTAATGAATGGTCAAAAAGTTAGAATATTGTAATTTTTATAATTAGAGTTACTGCTGTCCAAAACAAATAACAACATACTCATTATTTCGTAAATTGGACAGATTTAGGTACAAATCAGAAAGTATCCCCTACATTAAGCCTGCCTTATGCAATAGGATTCAAAAAAGTCATGTAAATTATTATATTAGTTATACTTAAAACAAAAATAAAAG
>PCUD01000138.1:0-21270 GCA_002786785.1 Ignavibacteriales bacterium CG18_big_fil_WC_8_21_14_2_50_31_20
GGTCAAAAATGTAGTCTAATTCTTAAATGTTTTTGTCTCATTTTTATTGGCAATTAACGTTTGATTTCAACTAATAATACAAGAAACACAGCTCAACAAAAACCCTTCATAAATTTCCCACAATAAAACCCGTATTCTGCATTCTTTAAGAGCAACTTAAATAAATAAATTTATAAATACAAAAGCTTACAAGACTATTATTTAATATTACTTAATCTTAGCTGGAAATTAAATCCTAATCCTCAATTTCACCATCTGGCAATTCTAAAAACTTTGTAGTTCCAAGAGCATTGCCAGCAATACCTTTTATTGAGCCAAAGAGAGTTGCTATGTTTTCTTGAACTACCCAAATTTGTTTTTCGCGTTGAGCCCAAATTTTAGTCATAGCTTTCTTTTCGGAATTAAGTTGGCTAAGCATCCCATCGTAATTTTCAACAATTCTTTCAACTGTTTGGACAAACTCTGTGCCAGTGAGGTAATTGTAGAGAAGCTCCATTTTATCGCCTTTATTATCTTGAGCAGACATAGCTGAGTTGGTTCTTATCAGCATTTCTCTAAGGACGTATGAAAGACTTTTTACTTCTTGAAATGTACAAATCCAGACACCACCGCTTTCCCCAAATCTGTTCATATCTGAGGGCATAGTTTCGGTTACAATAACTGCAATATCAGCCTTACAAATTGCTTGGTCTTGTTTTAGTTTTTCAATCCAATCTCTTGAAAATGCTTTAGTTCTTTTGCTTTCATAAACTATTTTGCCACACTCTTTTTGATTAACATTTATAACTGTTTGAATTGCATCGGCACCACGAACACCTTTGGGTACTTCATTAATTGAATCGAAAGGATAAGATTTAGCTAGAAGTTCTTCAAGAGCAAGCTCTTGTACTTCACCTTGCATCTGCATAGAACTTTGTTCTGCCTTCCTTTTCATTTCTTCAGCAAGCTTTTTGTTATCATCAATCTGCTTAAGTAATTTTACTTTTTCTAGCTCAAAACTTTCTCGCTCTTTTATCCTTGCTTTTTCTTCAATTTCGCCTTGTCGTAAAAGCATTTCTTTTTCCGCTTGGAGCTTAAATCCTTCTGCTTCTTCCTTTAGCAAAGATTCTTTTTTAAGAAGTTCTACTTCTTTAATTCTTAGGGATTTATTTTCCTCTTTCCGTTTCTCGTTTTCCTCTTCTAAGGACTTTAATTTCTCTTGAAAAGATTCTTCTGTTGATTTTGCAATTTTAAGTTTTTCTTCAGCAACTTTTTCTTTTACCTTTTCTAAAATTGATTCTGCCTCTTTATCTTTTAGAAGTAAAAAAGATTTTCTTTCTTCCTCAAGCTTTAGCTTTTCAGCATTGAAATGTTCTGCTTGTTTTGTGGTTTTCTCTTCAAACTCTTTTCTAAACTGTTCTTCAAGTTTGCCAGAAAGAGCTTCTTCTACATCAAAGTTATGCCCACAATTTGGACATTGGATTTTATTGTTCATTTTTTACCCTTATAAATTTTAATTATTATCTTCATTAATAATTCTTCTAATTTCTGGTATCACATATTCTTTAAACTTAGTAAATCTATGCCCGACACCTTGATAATATTTTATGGTACGAGCTGTACGGAATTCGTTTTCAATATTTAGATGGTCTAAGGTTTCGTCGTCTATGGCAAGAAAGAAATTTAAGTGTTGGGATAAAATATTCTCATAATCAATTCTTGAGCTCATGGATTCAAGTTGACTTAGGTATTCTTCTGTAAAATTAAATTCTTCGTCCGTATTAAAACGTTTATTCATACCAATTTTACTTTTTAGGGTAATCCAAGGCTTGAGTGAAGGATTAACTAAAAAACAAGAGATGTTAAAAATATGACTTAGAAAGAGTGCATAAAAGCCACCCAGGCTTGAACCTACAAGATATATTTTATTGTTGGAGTTTTCGTTTATTAATTTAACAACCTCTTGAAGTGCTATATTCGGTTCAATTGAAAGTGTTGGTGAAATAATTTCGTATTCTGGGAAAGCCTCTCGAAGAGTATTGGGTTTATTGCCGTTCCCATCAGAGGCAAAACCATGCAGTGATATAATCGTATTCGCTTTATCCATTTGCTTTCCCAATTTCATTTTTCCAAAACTCATAAATTACAACCATAGCAAAGGTATCTAGTTCACAGTAACGTAGTAGTCCTTTTGAAACAAGACGTCTTTCTTCATCACTCATTTCTGTAAATTGCATTTTAGCATAAGCTGTCATTGCTGCACCACCATCTGCTAATGCTGGATCAGTTATGTAATCTTCAATATTTTCAAGAGAAATATCCACGAATAGATTTGGCAATAGCTTGTATGGATTTATAATTTCATCATTATCATCCTTTACTATCCAAACCATTTCATTATAATTTAGGCTTGGAATTTCTTCACTGCCATAAATAGGCTTTGAGTATTTTTCTTGAATAAATTTACTGCTTTTAAGAACTGCTGGCAATACACCTTTTATTGAGTTTGAGCCTTTCATACTTGGGTGATAATAGTGTTTCTTAACTACTTCTAGCATATCCACCATATCACGTTCACCTTGCCAATCATAAGGCGCTGAGCGGCTATTATGTGTAATTGATTCAATGAAGGCAAGTAGTTCTTCGCTATCTTTCAGATTGTCCTTATCATCCAATATTTGTGCGTGGATATGATTTAAAAAAGTGTTTTCATGTGTGGCGTATTTGAAGACTGTTCCTTCGTCATTTTCTAGTTCTTTCTTCAATGCTCTTAGAAACTCATAGTTTGGAAATAGACCGGGTTCAGTGTTTATGTATTCACCTTTGTGTTCAATTCGTCCATCTTCATAAACTATATGATGTGAAAACTGAAATGCAATTCCCTCATATGGTCTTCGTCCTTTATTGAAAGGGATGGCAACCATTGTTGTTTCAAAGTCGATGAAATGAAGCGGGAATTTCCAGTTGCTCATTTCTCCTCTTAACCCAACTTTATCCAAATATGGAGTGCTGTCATTATCAGTCACTTTCATAATTTGCAAAGCTCGTCTTTCGTCGCTTGTTAGTGGCCCATTAAGCTGATAAACATTTTCTGCAAAATCTTGTGCGTTTAAGTCTTCAATAAATAATTGATGATTATCCAGCAAATCTTGCTTCTTGCGATAATTCCAAATATTAAATACCATTTCTTTATTAAAACTTTCTTCTGGAATACTATAAGCTTTGCCCCAACATTCAAGAAAACCGCTTTTCATTCCAACTTTAAGGTCTGTTGGCATAACGCGGTATTCACAACTTTGACAGTGTGTATCAACTGGAATGTTTACTTTTTCGTTTCTCTCATAAATTTGAGCTAATCTATTAATATAATTTTCGAAGCTATAAGTAACACCAGAAATATCATATTCAGCTTCTTGGATTTTAATTACAATATCATCAATATTTATTTTAGTTAATATTGGATTCCCGAGAGCTGAGAGGGAAGTATCACCTTTTACTATTACACCTTTCCTTCCGTTACTATCCCGAGTTAAAACAAACTTTTGATTTAGACCATCAACAGTTGCTAGTGCATTTTTATCAGCAAGCATTAGATGGTTTTCAATTTCAAAATCTGGGAAAGCATTAGAAAGGACATAGTTTTGGAATGCAACATCAAGTAAATAAGCCTTCCATCCACTTCTAATTTCGCCTTTCTTGGTTGTGAAAATATTTTCCTCTTCAGTATCGATGGATTTTGCTTTTACTTCAATTAGCTTTACTCTGCTTCCTTCTTTAACAAGAACATCTATGCGAATGAAAAGATTTTGAAACTTAATAGCAGCTTCATAAATAATTGCATTTTCATTTTTAAGGAGTTCATTCGTTTGTGAAAGAGATGTATCATAATCCAATGATTTTATATCAGTACCATTTGGGAAATAAAGTTTTGCCAATTCGCCGACTTGAAAACCACCTTCGGCTAATGCTTCGAGAAAGGAATCATCTTCTTTGTTATTTTGATATGTAGCATCATTTAGGTAAAATAATTTTACTGGACACTCGTGAGCAATCTTGAATCTTGATTTAGTTAGTAGTTTTGGTTTCATGTTTAGCCGTACCCATTTTGCTTTGAACATTATCACTATTGTAACAATTTAAACCTATGAATATTTTTATTAATATTAAAATTTATGGAATAATATTTTGATCAGTATCTAAAGGAGTTGTAATTTCATTCACCACTGCTTTTGCAAGATCTAAGCTTATTCCTTTTAGATCAAGAGCTGCACTTACAAGTAAGCTAGTTAAACATCCTTCCAATTCTCTTATAGATGAAGTGATATTGTTCGCAATATATTCCAATACTTCATCTGGAATTTGAACCATGTAACTATCGGCTCTATTTTTTAATATGCCGACTCTTGTCTCAAAATCTGGCGCATTGATTTTTACGGTAAGCCCACTTTGAAATCTAGAAATTAATCTTTCGCTTATTCCTTCAAGCTTATGTGGCGGATTATCTGACGACAAAACAATCATTTTGTTAGTTTGATAAAGATGATCAAATATGTGAAGGAAATAATCTTGTGTTCTTGGTTTCCCTGTTAGAAATTGTACATCATCGAATATCAAAACGTCAACACTTTTATAAAAAGATGAAAACCCAGAAGCAGTTCCATTTTGAATAGCATCAATAAATTCAACTGTAAATTGTTCTGTTGTCAGATAAACTATTTTTTTAGATGAGTCATTTTTAAGCATTTCGTTTCCAAATGCTTGTATAATGTGAGTCTTGCCCAAACCAACCAAACCATAAATAATTAAAGGGTTGTAAGAATTTAAGAATGGGTTTTCACTTATATTCTTTGCGGTAGTACTAGCAAGTTTGTTGCCCTCACCCATAATGAAATTGTCAAATTTATAACGCTGAGATAAATTACTTATAAATTTTGGATTGGCTCCTTCCACTATTACTTGCCGTTGCTTTCTTTTGGAAATATATTTTTTGTTACCTAGTGCATTAAGCCGTTTAGTGTCCTTGCTAATATTTAACATTGTTCCACTAAGATGGATTATTGTTTGTTCTAGAAATCTTTGATGCTTCTTTGTAGTCTTTTTCATAAAAATCTCTTTTTGTTTTTAATAGTACCACAAAGATAAGTTTGCATTACGCCAAAGCGTGTCGGAGGAGTCGAAGAATATTTAGAGCGTGGATATGGTGTACTTTTGAATTTCTAAATGGTTCTTTTTCTATTTGTAATTTTCGAGCATTTTCTTTAAGTCGGCCTTAAAATTATCAACTAGCCATTTGGGTCCCATAATTGTAACAGTTTTACCAAGCATTAAAATTTTCTGCATAAATTCGTAGTTAGGGATTATTTTGAGTTCAACTCTAAGTTCATCATCAGTATCAATTAGCACTCTTTGTGATTTATGCAAAGGTAGAGACTTTGCATACTTCCCTTGAGTATGGGTAAATGACAAAACAACTTTTTCCGCTTCGGCATCAGAATAGCGAACTCCAATGATATTTTCAAACAGTTTTATAAAGTCTATTTTTGTGTTTGGTTTAAATGTTTTATCGCTCAATTTAAGATTGTCAATTCTGTCAATTCCAAAAATCCTTTCTGATTTTAACTTTTTTTCAATGCCAACTATGTACCATCTATCTTGATATTCTCGCAATAGATATGGTTCAATAGTAAACTGTTTTATTTTTTCAGTGCCAAAATTATAATGGGTGAAGGAGATTAATCTTTTCTCCTTAATAGCTTGAAGAAGAGTTTTTAAATGCTCAAGACCCTTTAGGTTACCTTGGTTTTCAAAAAGAATATAGTTTAATGTATCCTTGCTTTCGCTAAGACTTTCGGTGAGTAGTTCTGCCGTGTTAACAATTTCGAGAAACTTGAAGAAAGATTCAATATTGATGCTGTTTTCGTAATCTATATAATAACCATTTTTGAAACGGTCATACATTATTTCAATGCCAAATTCAAAACGAATTTGTTCAATATCACGTTGAATAGTTCTATTGGATATTTCAAAACCAACATTAAAAAGGTGTTTTTTAATCTCCTCAAATGATGGGTGTTGATTAAACTTTAGCTTTTCAATAATTAGAGTATATCTACGAATTGTTCCGTGCTTCGACATAGTTTGTCCATGTAATGTTATATTTTAGAACTACAACTTAGAATAGAATTAAGTTATTTGCAAAGGTTTAATTTTAATCTAAATATTTTACTTTTCAATTTTATTTAATTAGTTTGACAAGGTGGGATGCTGATATAATGGGTGTGGGGTTTTTATTGTGGCATTTCAGAAAACATTGAATGTATTGTGAATATTTTAACACAATTTAATTTAGAAATCTTTATTATTAGACCGAGAGGCAGGAATGGAATTACAAGAAATTAATGAATTACTTAAGGGACGAAAAATATGGAGGTGCGCTACATCAGGGGGATGGGACGTTCTTTATAAATCCAATATGTTATCATTCAATTATCTCAAGACTGTAAAAAACTACAAAATAATTAACATAGAAGATGAGGGACCTGGATATACTAATATAGAAAACTGGGTTAATAAATTAAGAATTAATGATATAATATTTATAATGGAAAAGAAATCTTTTTATGGAATTGCAATTGCTAAAACTCTATACAATCCAAATGTTAATTCTATTGTATTAAATGGGGTTGAAAGACCAGCAATTGAAGTAGAATATATCAATAAATTGGAAACACCAATAGAGCATTCTAATATTATTCTAAAACCACAACCTGCAACATTTGAACCAATGAACGAGGAAATTGTAAAAAAAACTATTCAATTGTTATTTGATAAAAGCAAAGATTCTTTTCATAAATTATACAAATATCTTAAAGCTTCAGAAAATGATTTTAATAATGAATTATTGGATACAAAAAACAAAAAATACACTGGCCCACTTAACCAAATTCTTTACGGACCTCCAGGAACAGGAAAAACATATAATACAATAAATAAAGCAATCGAAATAGTTAATCAAAATTATATTTTTGGAGATGGAATAGAAGGGAGAAAAAAAACTAAGGAAGAATTTGACAGATTAGTAAAAGGCGGTCAAATTGTATTTACAACTTTTCACCAAAGTATGAGCTATGAAGATTTTGTTGAAGGAATAAAACCGCAAGAACCAAAAAAAGATGGTGATCAAATTTCTTATATGGTTGAGGATGGAATTTTTAAGCAAATTTGTATAAATGCTGGCAAAAAAACAAAGCTCATTCAGAAAGTTGATGAAGAAGAACAAGACTTAACAAAAGAGTTTTTCAAAGACTATTACTCATCATTTGTAGAGCATTTACCATTGCAAAATGAAATTAGCTCATCATCTCTACTAAAAACACCTACAGGCAAAGATTTTGAGTTATTCAAGAACTCTTCAAATTCCATAGTTGTAAAAGCAGGAGATAAAAGATCACCAATGACCCTTTCACTAAATGAACTTACAAAAGTGAAATTTGAAAATAAACGACCGCTCTACAGTCCTTACGCGAATGCTATTATTAATAAAATTCTTGAAAACCTTACCATTGAAGAAAAGCAAATAAATAATTCTGAGAAAAACTATGTTCTAATAATCGATGAAATCAACCGTGGGAATGTCTCTTCAATATTTGGTGAACTGATTACACTCATTGAAGAAGACAAAAGATTGGGCAAAAATGAAGAGTTAAAAATTACGCTTCCTTATAGTAAAAATAGTAACGAACCATTCGGCGTACCCAATAATCTTTATATTATTGGTACAATGAACACAGCAGACCGCAGTGTAGAAGCACTCGACACAGCATTACGAAGAAGATTTAGTTTTGTGGAATTTCCTCCTAACTATAAATTATTACAATATAATGATGAAAATGGTGTAACAAAAAATAAGGAAATAGATGGTATTGATTTAAAAGGACTTTTAGAAACAATTAACAGCCGAATAGAAGTATTACTTGACAGAGATCATTTAATCGGGCATAGCTATTTTATGAATGTTAAAACTCTTGATAGTTTAAGAGAAGTGTTTGCCAAACAGATTATACCACTATTGCAAGAATATTTTTATGGTGATTACGGCAAAATTGCATTGGTTTTAGGAATTGGATTTTGTGAACCTAGTAATAAAGCAGATAAAAATATTTTTGCTGAAGTGAAGGATTATGATACTGATACATTTATAGATAAGGTGATTTATAAAATTAAAAATTCAATGGGAGATGATGAATTCACAGATGCAATCAATAAGCTTCTTAAAATAAAACCAGACAATCCAGCACAAGATAAAAAAGATGAGTAGAAAAATAATCACAACATACGAACATTCTATTCTTAAGGTTGGCAATACTTATTCCGAAATAAAGTTCGAAGAAAAACACCAAAGAGCATTGGAGATATTTTATGGTGAAAAGGGACTTCCATTTTTCAAATTAATAAATAATGGAATAAGATTAACTGAATTTGTTGGTGTGTTACAGGTTGGAAATCTAATTATTGAAGTTCTGCCAAAAGCTGACAAAAATGATGATGAAATAAAGTTTGACAATTGGAGAAAAACCTTAATAGGTATGTTAAGAGCAGTTGGAGCTTTTAATATTCATGCACCAAGTTCATCATCTTTAAGTGTAAAGAGTAATTTTCTACTGGACCTTTACTTTGAATTATTCATAAAGGAAGTTGAATACCTATTTAATAAAGGATTAATAAGAAAGTACAGAAGAACGGAAGGTAACAGTTTTGCGTTAAAAGGAAATATTCTTTTTGGCAAACATTTACAAAAAAATGTAACACATCAAGAAAGATTTTATATTAAACAAACTACTTACGATAAAGAACATCTATTGCATCAGATTCTTTACAAAACACTTTTGTTGCTTAAAGTAATAAATACAAATGTCGTGTTGAGCAGCCGAATAGAAAATCTATTGTTAAATTTCCCCGAAATGAATGAAATAAAAGTGACTGAGATTACTTTCAACGACCTCGTTCTAAATAGAAAAACTGAGGAATATAAAAACTCAATTGAAATTGCAAAGCTCCTCCTGCTCAATTATCACCCAGATTTAAGTAGTGGACAAAACAATGTGTTAGCTTTAATGTTTGATATGAACTTTCTTTGGGAAAAGTTTATATACGTAAGTCTGCGTAAAAAATTGGAGGATGAATATACTGTAATAAAACAAATATCAAAGTATTTCTGGAAACCGAATAATGGAAGCAGATCATCAATCATACCAGATATTTTAATTGAAAATATAAGTACAAATTCAAAGTATGTTATAGATACAAAATGGAAAAATCTCAGTGGAAATAACCCATCATTAGAAGATTTGCGTCAGATGTATGTTTATCATAAATATTTCTCTGCAAATAAAGTTGCATTGGTTTATCCTGGAAAAGATGGGAATATTTCAGGAAAGTATTACAAGAAAGATGGTAAAGAAGAATCAAATAAAGTGTGTAGTGTTATTTCTATTGACTCACAGTCTGAAATCCTTCAATGGCAAAATGCAATTAAAAAGCAAATTGAAGGATGGATAACGTCCAATTAATTATAGTGAGTATTGTAATGATTACATTCATGGATAATTTTCAAAAAAAACACCTTCTGAATTTTAATCTAAATTTTTAATTAAATATTAGACTACAACAAACTTGGAGTCTAAGATGAAAAAAGAAGTTAAAATCAAAACATATTCAACAGAAGTAAAAATTATAACTCATTTAGTTAATCATGGTTATAATGTCAATCAGAGTGAAGAAAAATCATATATTTATGTTGTTTACACACCATACAGTAAAAGGTTTTTAGTTTCGTTTTACGATAACTACATGTTGTTTTCAGAAGTCCATGATTTCAGCAAAGTTAATATTGGTGGCAAGAAAATGCTAAAACTCTTAAACAAACTAAACAACGATAGCATTACCATGAAATTTGATCTTGATTATCAAAACATTTTAACTATTTCAACGAGGCAGCAAAAAGTTTATAACAAAGCAGGGTTCCAATCACTCTTGGACGATATTGAAGTTGATATTTTTCATTTGTTCTATAATGAATTAAGTGAATGTATGCCAAAAAGGGATTACGAATAATAAGCTTATCTGCCTCAACAAACTCATATGTTCAGATATTTTATTCCTCAAATAAGAAGTCAGATGAATATGAATACTTTGAAGATGTTTTTTTTCAACAGCCGAAGATTTGAATGCCAAATTTGAAGAACTATATTTAAAAATATTGAGTATAATTGAAAATAAATAATTTCAAAAAGGAGGAAGAAATATGTGTATGAATGAATTTAATAATTACGCAGAACGTGGCAGTTTTGAATATACTGGAGGTGATAACAATTGGAATCGTTTAGTAAATAGCGTCGTCACCAAAAAACAAAAGGGCGTTTATTGCATGAAAGTAGGTGATGAAATTGTGTATATCGGGAAAGGTGGAAGTGTCTACCAAGATGGAAGTTGGGGAGGGCAAGGTTTGCAACGAAGATTAATAAATAGGCGTGGCAAGGATGCGGATGGAAATTCCATGTCAACAAAAGTTTGGATTAATAATTGGCTGAGCGATATGGGAAAAACAGAATTAACAGTATGCTGGGCAGTAACATTCGAAGATGACCCAAACGGGATTAAAGATATACCGGCTTATGTTGAAGCAAAATTATTGCAGAAGTTTTTTGACGTAAATAACAAATTGCCTCGTTGGAATATTGAATTCTAAAAAAAAGTAGCTGTTTCACAAACTGCTCCGTTTATAGGTTGGATAATTGAAACAGCTATTTTTACAAACACCTCAAGTCTGAAAAACATATAAAATACTAACCACAAACCCCACCGACATGCTCTGACGTTATTGCCATTTATCTTTGGGTTGTAGATTTTACAATTATTGGAGATGAAAATGGAATCTTTTGTTAGAACGATTAAAGAATACATAGATGAGTTAAATGCTGCCCTTCCACTAAGTGATAAAGGGCATAGAAACAAGAAAGTATCTAAAATTGCATCTCAATTTTATCTGAGCTCGAGGAAATGGGCTAAACAGTTTGGATTAAATAGCCTAGATAAAATTGCAATCTACGACAATCATTATGAAAGAAATCTCTTTGAAATTGTTGATCGCTTTGACGTTAAATCACCCAAGATAATTGAGCTATCGAATGAGATGTTTTTTAATAGTCCGATGCCAATGCAAGCAGAAACAATTTTTGCAACAGTTATTAGTACTTATAGCGAGATTGAATATTATAAACAAAACAATTGGTATCCAAGAGAATTTGTGAAGGATATAATTGTAATTTCATTTTTGATAAAAACCACACACTATTTTCAAATAAGTATTGATGAGGCAAGGTTAAGAGTGGCGCTCTCATATCTCCCAAGTTTTATAGAAGAAGATTTCTATCTGGAAGTTTGTACTGAAATTGATAATTACTTAGAAAAGAAAGAATCCGAAATAGAAGATATTGAGAATCTGAGTAATATCGCCGATGCTTTTATCACATCCAATAAATTAGATTCTATTAATAGCATTGTTGGTTTGCTAAGCGCGGTTGAGGTAAACAATAATCGTATAAGTGAAATGATAACAGAATTGATGGAATATGAATCAAAAGGAGTAGCCCTTAATTCCTATTTAATTACTTCGGGTTTGTTAAATGCAATGCTATTAACTATTTCAGATTTCCCAATCTACCTAGATAACGAAGAGACTTATTACAATACAGTCGTAAGATTGGCAATTATAATAAAGGGTTTGTATAAGGAGATTAAAATTGAAAAATAGCCATGAAATAACAAACAAAATAATTCATAGAATAACGAATACATATACAAGTGACTTTGAACTTCTCGACACAGAAAAAAGCGATGAATATTATCTGGAAGAAAACAAGCTGTTGAAGGCAATTAGCTACAATAAATATGGAGTCGCTGTTTCTGAAACTTTACTCTATTATGAATCAGAAAACACTATAGTCTACCAAGATAAAAGCTATGATGGAGATAATGAAACAGTTAGTTATTGTGAAGAAACATGGAATGAAGATAAGACAGTAATTACAACAACACTTTTAGATGAAAATAAAATTGTAGAATCTGTCGATATTTCCATGTACTCAGATGGACAATTACTTGAGCAAACGCTTATTGCAGATGGAAATGAAATAGCGATAAAATATTATCATGATATAAATGGCAAAATAGCGGTAATGAAAGAGTATGTAAATGGTGTGCTAAAATTCTCAACAAAATATGATATTGAAGGGAAAGGTAGAAGAATTGTCAGATATAGTGCAGATAATAACAAAATACTTGAAAAGAAATACGAAGAAACTGATCAATTAGGCAGATTGGTTTTAATGCGTGATTATAATGAAATGAATCAAGTAATAGGTGAGGCTGAGTTTACATACGACAAAAATGGAGAAATAATTCAAATATCTTACGCCAGCTCTTTGAATACTAGCTACATTAAAAAACTATACAATTATGGAAATGAAAAAGAAAAAACTTTTATTGAAAACATCTTTAATTATGTAAACGGCAAAATGTGGGAACCACAAATGGAATTGTAACTAGTAGTGAATTATTAAATTGAATACTATTGTTAACAGAGGTAAATGATGGAAAATAGAACTGTGCAGAAAATAACAAATATTTTTACAAGTGAATTAGATTTAATTGAACAAACAAAAGTTGATGAATTTTATACAGATGAAAGATTGATGCGTTCGGTTACTTATGATATTGATAATAAAGTAACTGCGACCTCAGAATTTATTAAGGATGATGGTTACGAGGAAATTTACAAAGAGACAACATTTGAAGGAGGTGCAGAGACTGTTGAATTTGTAAAAATGTATACACGAGAAAATGATGTTACAATATGTACATCTTCCCCAGATAAAATTGAGGAAACTTTTGATATGTACACCTACAAGGATAATGAATTAACTGAGCAAATGTTGGTTGCCGAAGATGGAGACGTGACGATAAATCGCCACAAAAGGATTGATGATAAGACAAAAATAATGGAGCAATACTTATTTCAAGAAAAAATACTAACAATCAAATCGACAAAAGAAGAAAATGGTACCGTTGTAATAACCTACGATAAGGATGGAAAGGTTGTTGATAGGAAAGTAGAAATAAATGATAATAATAAGAGAATTAAAGAGGTAAAAGACTATAATGGGAAAGATGAGTTGGTTGGAGAAGCAGAGTTTTTGCATGATGGAAGAGGTACAAGAGTTTTTGATTTTTATTGGAATAACGAGTTAAATAAGGGATATATAAAAAAGCATATGACCATTGGCACAAAGGGAAACACAACATTTATAGAGAATATTTACAATTACACTGGAAGGACTGAATGGGAGATGTTTAAAAAGATAATGCCTATGGATTTAGCAACAATGGTGAGGATTGAAGGAGAAAATTTCATTGACTTGGCTGGAGGAGTAAAAATGACATTAAAAGAAAAAATTGAAATAGCTTTAGAAAACAAATATGTACTTATTGAACCAGAGAATATGGGTGCAATGCCAATAGATAAGAATATGGTATATATACTTAGTTATGATGAAGAAGCAATTGTTGTAGGAAGTGGGAAAAAGAAGAGAGCGAAGATTATTTTTGATAATATTAGTATTACTACAACTGGACATATTAAATCAATTTTAGTAAGAGTATTTCATTTATTTGGAACTGAAGAGAAGTTTAAGAGATTTATTATCCCATGTGAAAGCAAAGAAGAGGCCAAAGATATTGAAAGAGAACTGCACAATCAGATTGGAGGAAATACTACTGATTTTCCAGAAGAATTTAGAGATAAACTTTTTGAAGATATTGGAGATTCGTTTACAAGGACTATACTGAATATTGCGTTGAAATCCACTTATGATGGTTTGGCGGATTTGAAGAATTGGAAAAGGAATGGGTTAGTGCCAGATGTTATATTAGAAAGAATATGGGGAAAATTAAAGTTGAATGAAGTTGCTTCATTTAGGTGGGAAAACGTGGAATGAAAATATATTTAGATGATGAACGGACCGAACCCGAAGGTTGGAGAAGAGCATACTGGCCAGATGAAGTAATTAAATTGCTTGAAACTGAAAATGTTACCGAAATAAGCCTTGACCATGATTTAGGAGATGATGATAGAGGAACTGGATATGATGTGCTCCTTTGGATTGAAGAACAAGTAGTTACCAATGGTTTTAAGCCACCCAAGCTAAAAGTTCATTCTGCTAATAGTGCTGCAAGAATTAAAATGGAACTTGCAATTAAGAATATATTTGAGCGAGCGAGTTATTAAAGGAAAAAACTGAAGTTAAAAACGATTAATCTTTAAAAGTTGGATTAAAAAATGAGAATGTTTTATTAACAATAAGGGAGAACTATTATGGCGCAAAAATGTACAGACTGCAATGGAGTTGGTCGTTGTAAGCATTGTAAAGGCTCTGGTAAATGGGCATATCCTGGTTATGGAAAACCTTCTGAAAAGCCATGTCCAAATTGTAATGGAACTGGTGTTTGCCAATGGTGCCGAGGAAAGGGCGAGCGATAAAAACAATTTGAAATTTGGAAAAACTTTCGATAGCTGAGTATGGTTTTGAATAGAATAGATGATTAATCGTTGCCCAATCCAAAACTACAGCCGCACACTATTTCTCTTTTGACTTAAACTTGAAAAGCATTTCCAAGTAGATAGCAGAACAATTAAAATTCGGTAGTTTTTCCACTATAATGAGCAAAAGATAAGAATTAGATTATGATAGTGGAAACATTTTTGAAATAATCATTAAATCATTATCTTATCAGTCTCAAAAATATTAATGAAGGAATTGATTAAATATTTAAATATCGTATTTATAGCTTTTCTTTTCTTTTTTATAGCTCAATTAGGACTTGGTCAAGAGAGCAAGTCTAAAGGAATTCTTTTACTTAATCAGAGTGCACTTCAAATTAAATTTCCAACAATAGATGTCACACATGATGAGTCATTTACTTTTCAAAATGATTTAAGAATAAGCTATGAAATGTCATTTTGGGAACCAAATCACTTTGGTTATTTAGGGAAAATAATATTAAATGATAGTCTTGAATTTTTACTTACTTACAATACCTACTCGAAAATTGATACCACTTATATACAAATAGTTGATAACAATGCTAAGAGCAAAATTAATCTTCCGTTTTGTAAAAAGGATTTGTACAGAGGTAATTGGTTTAAATATGATTTTATATTTAACGTCCGGGATAAAAAGCTCTCCGTTAAATCAGAAAGCACAATTAATAATATAATTGATGTTCCTTATCTAAAATTGAATAAATTAGATTTAATTTTTGGGACGAAAAATTCTTTTGGAGATTTTACATCTTATGCAATTAAAGAACTTAAAATTACTACAGATAAAGAAAGCGCAAATGTTAAAAACTATTATTGGAATTTTGCAAATGTTTATGATTCTAAAGCTAACGACATCATAAATAATAAGGCAGCATACCTAACTAATTGCCGACCATTAAGTGATTTAAATTTCAAGTGGAGAAAGCTTGGAGAGATAAAAACATCGGGATATTCTCACTATTCCTTTGATGAAAAAACTGGAAAAATAATAGTTGTAGATGAATCCAAAGTTAATATTTATGATTTACAAAGTAATGAAACGAAAGAGATAATAGCTAAAATTTCAGTGAATGATTTCAGAATTGAGTATGATACTTTAACTCAAAATCTATATTCATATCACAGAGGAGGTGGGGAAGTCTCTGTATTTGATTGGAAGAAAGAAGAGTGGAGTAAAATCAATAATTCGCTGAACTCACAACATTTTTATAATCACTCTCTTTTTATTAATCCGTTAGATAGTAGCTTATATATGTTTGGGGGTTATGGCTGGAATGCTTTTCATAATGAGTTCCAAAAATATGATTTTTTATCTAAAAAATGGAATATTAAATCTGTGGGTGGAGAAACAATTGAACCTCAAAGGTATATTTCACGGTGGTTATCATTAAAAGATTCCACATTGGTTTATTATGGTGGATATGGTAATAATTCTGGAGAACAGTCAAGCGGAGCTATATTTTACCATGATTTATGGAAATTAAACTTAAAAACTTGGAATTTTAAAAAAATAGAATCACTCAAACTGGATAGTGAAGTGCCACCCTATAGATTGGTTTACTATGATAAAGGGAAGGATGAATACTACTTATTTGGTACTCGAAATTATTTCGTTGATCAAGACTCGACGAATTGGGATGACAAAGTTATTGATTTTTTAAAAAGTAATGGGAATAGTTTTTCAAACTTTACACTAGTAAATTCTATTAAGATTAACAAAGAATTAAACATTCTTGATGCCTTTTACAATAAAAAAACTAATGAAATAATTGCGATTTATTGGAGCGGCAATAAAAAGAACTATACTTACGAAATTCAATCAATCTTTTTCCCTATGGAACAAAATGTATTAACCTTAGCTAAAAATAAAGATTGGGAACTTTCTAGTACTTATTCTTTCATTCTTTTGGGATTATTGATTATAATATTTCCCAGTATTTATATTGTAGTAAAAAAGAGAAAAGCAAAAAGGGGTAATGTGTATACTAATAATAGTATAAAAATTGATGAAATTGAAAATAGAATAAAATATTCAATTTATCTATTTGGAGAGTTACAATTTTTTGATAAAAATTATGAAGATAAAACCCATTTAATGTCAGCAAAATTAACAGAAATGTTTATGTTAATCTTCTTTCACACTTTTAATTTGACTTCAAATAATGGATCATCTGGTATAACGACTGAAAAATTATCCACGATTTTATGGCCAAATATGGTTAATGGAAATCTTAAAAATATAAGGAATGTTACAATAAACAAGTTGCGAGGAGTTTTAGAAGAAATTGGTAGCTTGCAAATTGTATTTAATAATGGTCATTGGAAAATAGAAGCAAATGATACCCAAATAGATTACATAGATATTCTTGCTTTTGTAAAGACTTGTGATATAAATGAAATAATGAATTTCCTTGCAATAGCAAAAAGAGGCAAAATATTAAATAATATTAGCTATGATTGGTTAGACCCAATTAAGTTTGCAACCGATAATGTAATAATTGATTGTCTAGTAGAACATCTTTGTATAATACATGATGAAAAGACAATACTACAAATTGCTGAAACGATTTTAAGCATTGATTCAGTAAATGAAATTGGCCTAAAAACTAAGTTACAGATATTGAACTCAGAGGGTAAACGAACTGCTGTCCAAAATGTTTATGATAATTTCATAAAAGAATATGAAAATCTTTATGACGAGAAATACGAAAAAACCTTAAAAGATATTCTGTCCTAAAAATATTTACACATTTTTTTGTCTTTTTTCAAAACTAATTTCAGAATTAACCCTATAATTAACCCATCCGTTAACCCTCCCAATATACATTGTGCCTATCATTATGGCAGAATTAGACAAAAATATAATCAAAACGGACAAACCAATTAGTTATAAAATCTGTCCATACTGCTTGAAAAGAATTAGCGGTAATGCAAAAAGATGTAAACACTGTAAACGGTATTTGAACCAAAATGTCAATGATAATTCCAAATAATGATTTTAACTATGAGAATATTTTGAAATTTCAACAATTGTATTGCAAACCAAACTAGGAGGGAGTATGCATAAGTTTTTAATAATTCTATTTTGTGTAATATCTCAAAATCTATTCGCTCAAACATCAGTTCCCCCATCATTGGGAGATGGAAGTCCTGGTAATCCGTATCAAATTGCGAATCTAAACAATTTATTCTGGATTACACAAAACAGCAATCAATGGGACAAGAATTACATACAAACTGCCGAGATTGATGCCTCGACCAGTTCTACGTGGGATGGTGGAGCAGGATATTCACCAATTGGTGATGATGTTACAAAATTCATAGGTGTATACGATGGGCAGAATTACAAAATTTTAAATCTTTATGTTTCCAGAAACACAAAAGATTATGTTGGATTATTCGGTTACACAGTTGGTGCTAACATCTCAAATGTAAAACTTGAAAGTGTAAATATACTCGGAAGTACTTATGTTGGTGGTTTAATTGGTCGGCAAGAAACTTATACTTCATATGTTACAAACTCGTACAGTAATGGTTCTGTTCATGGTGTAAACTACGTTGGTGGTTTGATAGGTGAACAAAACACGGGCAATGTAACAGACTGTAATACTGCAGGAACTGTTAGTGGTGAAAGCTACGTTGGTGGATTGGTAGGACAGCAATATCAATCCGCAGTTACAAATTGTTTTAGTACAAGTTCTGTAACAAGCACTGTTGAATTTGCAGGGGGCTTAACTGCGTACCATTATGTTGCCACTACCGAGAACTCCTACAGCACAGGAACTGTAAATGGTGTTTCTCATGTTGGTGGATTAATTGGAATGGAAAATGGGTCTAGTGCTACAATTACTAACTGTTATAGTGTCGGTGATGTAATAGCAACTGGTGCTGCTGTGGGTGGACTTATTGGAGAGCAAGGAAATTCTGCAAATGTGTCAAAATGCTATAGTTCTGGGTCGGTAACTGGTACAAGTTATGTCGGAGGGCTAATTGGGACAATTATGAACACTGGCTCAGCGACCGATTGCTTTTGGGATTTAACAACTTCAGGGCAGTCATCAAGTCAGGGTGGAACTGGAAAATTAACAACTGACATGAAGAATCAAACTACTTTCCTCAACGCTGGGTGGAGTTCAGCTGTTTGGAATATTGGAGATGGCATTAATAATGGGTATCCTTACCTTGATTGGCAGAATCCAGATGGAACTCCATTGCCTGCTGAACTTACTGGTTTTAATGCTTTCATTTCCGAAGTGGGCATTATTCTCAATTGGAGCACCGCAACTGAAGTTAATAATTATGGATTTGAGGTTGAGCGTAAATTACTAGGTGATAATTTTGAGTGGGAAACTCTCGGTTTTGTTGAAGGTCACGGAAATAGTAATTCACACAAAGAATATACTTTTATTGACGGTGATAATTTAAGTGGAGTTGTTCAATATAGATTAAAGCAAATTGATATTGATGGTAGGTTTGAATACTCTGGCATTGTTGATGTAGAAATAAATACTGTGAAAAAATTTGAGTTATCGCAAAACTTCCCAAATCCATTTAATCCAAGTACAGTAATAAAATATAGCATCCCAAAAGAGAGTAAAGTTAAAGTATCAATTTATACAGTTCTTGGAGAAGAAATATTTCAGCTAGTAAATACCCAACAAAATGAGGGTTATTACAATGTTACTTGGAATGCTCAAAACTTATCAAGCGGAATATATTTTGTAAGAATAGTTGCAAACTCAATTGATGGAAGGAACAACTTTGTTTCTATCAAAAAAATGATTTTAATTAAATAACGACATATGTCGCCTCAAAAGTAGTTAATTTTGAAAAAAAAGATTGAGGAGACAGATGAAAAAGCGAACAGCGATATTAGGAAGACAAGCAATAAAAAGCTCGGAAGGAGAGTTCATCTATGAATTGGAGAATTTGTATGAACTCTCTCCGAAGCTAAGTTCGATGATATTATTAACGGCAAAAGAATGTTTACTACGAGAAACCTCCTTAAGAGAAGGACAAATAGAAGTAACAGTAACAGTAATAGGAATAGAAGAACGTTCTGGCAAAGTGATAGAGAATCTGGAGAAAAGGAAGGTGCGTCTTACGTTGGACAATGGCTTAGAAGATATCGAATCATTACGTGATTTTGGAAGGATCTCCTTAAGGCGAATAAAACTACAGAGGATAAGTGAAGAAACCTTAGAACAAGAAGGAGTACTAAGTCAAGAGGACTTATCAAAATATTTGAATTGTTCAGTAAGAACAGTACAGCGCGATATACGAGCAATAAAGAAAGAAGGCATAGAAGTAATTACTCGTGGCTACTTGCATAATATAGGAAGAGGACAGACACATAAAGTAAAAATAATAGGACTTCTTTTAGATGGCTTCACTTATAGTGAAATAAAGTTAAAATCAAGACATTCAGTAGGAGCAATAAAAAGATATATAGAAAGTTTCACAAAAGTATTGATGTCACAAAAGCGGGGGATATTAGAACGAAAAGCAATAAGTTCAGTAACCGGACTAAGTGAAACATTGGTAAGTCAATATTTGGACTTGCTAAAGGAGAGTAAAAAAGATAAAACGAGGAAAGAGAATCTAGAACTATTGATAGAGAGAAATAGTTATAGAGAGCATGTAAAAAAAACAGTAGAGAGGCATTCGGTGCCTCTGGCAGCTATGATGGGAGGCTTATCATGAGTTTGAATCCCACAAGAGACAGATATGAAAGTATAAACAAGAGAAACTTTCATCAGGCAATAATAAATCTATTGGAGAGTGAATATAAAGTATTGGGCTCAAGAAGAATACTGGATATGTTAGCAGATGATATAGAGAATTTGCACAGAGCATATTATCCTTTACGAAATCAAATAGGCTTTGGCGAGATAGTATTTACAACAACAAAAGATGACGGACAAAGTCAGAGCTATGGAAAGAAGACAGAAGATTATGCAACAGCAACGGTAGTTCTACCCTTAATAACAAAGGATGATGTAGAAAGAAGAATATATTTTAAGAAAGGAGATAGGAATAGTAATTATGAGCATCGAGAATCTAGAGATATAGAAACGATGGTAAGATTACTGAAAAGTGCAAAAGAACAAAACGGTTTACTAAGTGGAGCAGAGTTGAGTGTGTTGATGAACAGAAGTTTGACTTCGATCAGAAAATACTTAGATGCTTATAGAAAAAAGACAGGAGAAATATTACCATTAAAAGGCTATGTTTTAGATCAAGGAAGTTTACCAACACATAAAGGCATAATAATAAGTTTATATGAACAAGGCATATCACCAGCAGATATAGTATTAAAAACTGGCCATAGTCAGAATGCGGTAGACCGATACATAAAGCATTACACACAAGTAAAAAAGTTGCTTAGAAAAAACATAGATGAAAAATCAATAAAAGAAATAACTGGAAGGTCGATGAAAGTAGTCGGAGAATATATTAAATTATACAATGACTTAAATCCAGTATCAACTGAGACAAAAAAGAACAAGTAAAAATTACCAGGCGACAAATGTCGTAATAGTAAATAGGTTTGTAAAAATATAGTTTTTCTAAAAAGTAACACACCCTTTCCAGAATCCCTCTCTAAAAAAGAAAAGAGAGGGATTTTTTAA
>PCUD01000138.1:21288-22238 GCA_002786785.1 Ignavibacteriales bacterium CG18_big_fil_WC_8_21_14_2_50_31_20
TTAAATTGAATTTTGGGGGCTAAGAAATAGAAATAAATTAACCGATGAGCAATTTTACTTTGTAGCAACAACTGTAAAAAACTTCAAATAAACACTTTTGAATTCCAATTGAGGAATGACTTTTTAATTATTTCGGAGATTTGTGGCCGAAATATTATTGCAGAAACAATATGTAACTTAGAGCTGTCATTTCCACATATTTGACAAAAGTTTTTCATCATTCAGCTTTTTGTTTATCAAATGAAAATTTGTGATTTTATAAATCAGTAAATCATCTTTTTTATTACTCTTAATATTGACTAAAATATTAATTCTTGAGTAGGAATTATTGGGTTATTTGTCTTCGCAAAAATTGATTTAATTTATTGGCAAATTCATGAGCATCTTTTATGTTTATTGGTTTGGGTCCTTTTGTCGATTCGCCGGAATCACGAATGGATTGCATAAAATCTCGAATTGCAAGAGACTGTTTAATATTATCAGCATCAAAAAACTTACCTCTATGATCGAGGGCAAAAGCACTTTTTGTAATTACTCGGTCGGCAAGGGGAATATCGGATGTGATAACCAAATCACCCTCTTCAATCATTTCAACTATGCGGTTGTCTGCTTCATCCGCGCCATCACTGACTATAACGTAATTGATATAATTTGATAATCCAATGTTAATTCGCTTATTTGATATAACAAATGTTTGCAATTCCAACTTTTCTATGGCACGATATACGATTGGTTTTAAAATGTTCGGGAAAGCATCTCCATCAATATACAGAGTTATCAATTATTGCCTTTAAAAAATTTAAAATGATTACTTGTAAATCTTATCCGCATAGTTACGGATAAGACTTTAGGAAAACTATCTATTTCTTTTTATACGGAATATGTTTTTCAGAAAAATATTTATTCATATCCTTAAGCAAAACAGGCGAAAGCAAAATAATTGAAATCAA
>PCUD01000138.1:22275-34516 GCA_002786785.1 Ignavibacteriales bacterium CG18_big_fil_WC_8_21_14_2_50_31_20
TCCATTTGTAAGGGAGAATCATTTTCTTTCCAAAAAGATAATATGTTGCTCTATCACCGTAAAACGACCAGCTAATCATGGTTGAAATTGCGAAAAGCAAAACGCCAATTGTAATAATTTTATCTCCATAACTGAAAAGCCAACTTAAACCAACCTTAAAAGCATAAGAAGTTAAAATAGAGGAATTGTAAAGTTCTCCAGCAAAATTAGGGTCAATACGTTCAACATAAAATTGTGTGTGATGCCATGCACCAGTAACAATAATTACCAAGCCTGTTAAAGAACAAATTGTAATTGTATCAATAAAAGGTCCCAACATAGCCACAGAACCTTCGCGTATTGAGTGTTTTGTTTTAGCAGTTGAGTGTGCAATAGCCGCGCTTCCTTGTCCGGCTTCGTTTGAGTAAAGCCCACGCTTAATTCCCCAAAGCATTGTATTCATAAAGACAAGAAATGTTCCACTTGTTACTCCAGCAATTTCAGCTGGTGGATTAAAAGCCATGTCAAAAATTAATCCAAAACTTGAAAGCAACTCGCTGGTATATGCCAAAAGAATTATAAGACCAGCAACAACATAAAATGCCGCCATAAATGGTGCTAAAATTCCAGTTACATTTCCAATACGTTTAATTCCACCGATAATTACTGAGCCAACAATTGCAGCAAGAAGCAAACCATTTATAACTTGTTGAAGTGAAACTTCAAATCCAGAAAAAATTTCATGTTTCAAAGTAAAAAATCCTGTTGAGCCAAAAAGTTGGGTTACTTCAGAATAAATTTGATCGGAAACTGTAAATGACTGAATAGCATTACCTGTAGCAAATGAACATATAATAGCAAAACTTGCAAAGGCAACTGCCATCCATCTCCATTTTGGACCTAAACCTTTTTCAATTGTGTACATTGGTCCGCCAGCTGTTGAACCATCTGGAAGAATTTCGCGATATTTATGACCAAGAGTGCTTTCAGCAAATTTTAAAGTTGTTCCAAAAAATGCTGTAACCCACATCCAAAATAATGCTCCAGGTCCGCCATAATAAAGTGCTGTAGCAACTCCGGCAATGTTTCCAATTCCAACAGTTGCAGAAAGTGCTGTGGATAATGCTCTAAAATGATTTAAATCACCTTCGTCATTTGGATCATCATAAATACCCATTGTAACTTTAACGCCGTGCCAAAAATGTGTTACTTGAGGGAAATTTAATTTGAAACTAGCATATATTCCGGTTCCAATTAATGCAATTATCATTAATGGAATTATTCCAAGAGGAATATCCTCAGTTGGAAAAGTTTTAAAGAAATCGAAATTACCGGGAAATGACCAAACAGTATCGAAAAACGGAACTCCTCCTATTATTAAAATAGAAAAAATTATTGATAACGAGATTATACCTAATGTTGATTTTTTCATATTACCATATTGTTTAATTGCTAAAAAATTAGTTCTAAAATTCCGAGTGATTGTAACAAAACAATAAAAATTAAAATTGGTGATAAATATTTTAAGAAGAATTTCCAAGTTGAAATAACAAAAGGATGCTTATTGAATAAATCTTCTGCTCCAGATTTAAGGTTTAATAATACTTTATCAAATCCCCAAACATATCCGACAAAAATTGCAATTAATAATCCACCAGTTGGTAGAAGAATATTGGAGGCAAAGAAATCCACTAAATCAAAAAAGTTCATACCAAAAACTTTATAATTTGCAAGAATATTAAACGATAATGCGCTTGGTAAACCAATAAGGAATGTAACAAATCCTAAAATAAAAACAGCTTTTTTTCTATTCCAGTCTAGTTCGTCAACAAAATATGCAACTACAACTTCGAGCAACGAAATTGCGGATGTGAGAGCTGCAATGCTTAAAAGAATGAAAAATAAAATTGAGAAGAAATATCCACCCGGCATTTTCGCAAAAGTTGCTGGAATTGTATGGAAAATTAAACCAGGCCCGGCAGATGGATCAAGACCAACAGCAAAAACAGAAGTGAAAATTGCAACGCCGGCAATTAGCGCAATTACTGTATCTAAAATAATAATTTGAAACGCTGCAACTGGTACGTTGTCGTCTTTTGACATGTAGCTTCCGTATGTTAGCATAGCTCCCATTCCAAGACTTAAAGTGAAGAATGCGTGTCCCAAAGCGACCAAAACGGATTGCGCGTTTATTTTGCTCCAATCTGGATTTAGAAGAAATGTAATACCAGCTTCTGAGCCTTCGAGAGTAATTCCACGTACCATTAGTATTATTAGAAGTACAAAAAGAATAGGCATCATTATTTTGCTTCCACGTTCAATACCTTTTTGAATACCGAGATAAACAAAAAACATTGTTAGCAGCATAAATAGCGTAAAATATCCAACAATCCATGGTACATCGGCAACAAGATTTTCGAAATGTTCGGCTGCTAATGTACCAGTATTGAATTGCGAAAAATTCCCAATAATGGCTTCAGAAATGTAACCAATTGCCCAACCAGCTATTACTGCATAAAAAGAAAGAATAAGGAATCCACTTACAACCCCCATTCCACCAACACTAATCCAAAATTTGGATTTGCTTAAAGCTCTAAAAGCGCCAACTGGATTTCTGTGAGTTGTTCGTCCAAGTAAAATTTCGGCAATTAAAACTGGCAGTCCTATTATTGCAATGCAAATGAGGTAAATAAGAATAAACGAAGCGCCACCATTTTCGCCAGCAATGTATGGAAACTTCCAAATGTTACCCAATCCAATTGCAGAACCAGCAGCGGCTAAAATAAAACCAATTTTTGAATTCCATTGTTCTCGTTTTTGTTGCATCCTTTTTATCCGTAAGAGTTACTAAAAAAAATCATTCCAATATTTGACATTATTTTCAAAATTGCAAATAAAAATTTGATATCATCAATAAAATAAAATTAATTTTGTATTAACTTTCTAATTTATGAATAAAATTATTTCAACTTTGTAAAGTTTGTAAATGCAAATTATTTATTTAATTTAATTCTTGAATTTAGAGCTATTTATAAAATGAAAATATTCAATTCAATTATATTACTTCTACTCCTAGCTGGAGTTACTTTGATTGGCGAGATGTTTAAAAATCAAGGGAATAATAAAGCTATAAATCTAACTAACTCTATTAGCAATGATGTAAATGTTAGTAATAGAACGAATTATAATTTTGATATAAATTACAATGACATGAATAATTCACTTAGCATTAGTGAAAATATTGTTTGGGTAAATATAGATAGCTCAAAAATTGATGCAATATATTTAAATCTTCCATCAAGGATAAAAAAGAATAAGACAGAAAATTTAAGTTTATCATATAAAATCAACTTTATAAAATTGAATGGAAATTTTGCACAAATCAAATATTTAAATAATTTGGATAAAAATTTTATTGACAGTACACTTGTTAAAATGTTTGTACCAAATGGAATATCGTTTAACGACTCGGTTTTTATAGAAATTGACTATGATATATTTTTGCCAGTTGGTAATAGTTTTAGCAACAGCTATTTTGTCAATTTTGAAAATTGGTATGCATCAATATCGCCTTATTTTAATGGGAAATTTTATAGCTACCATACGCATAAATTTATTGAACCATATCTTGAATACTCCGATTTTAATTTGAAAATTACAATTCCAGAGGGTTTGGAAATTGCAACTTCCGGAAATGTAGATAGAAAAAAGGTTGGGGATAAATTGGAGTTTAGTGGCGATGCAAATGGAGTAAAAAGGTTTAATTGGTTTGCTTTTAACGATTTATTAAAATTTAAAAGAAAAATTTTGTTAAATGATAAAGAAATTGGCATGACTTTATTTATACAAGAGAGCAAGGATGCTTATGTTGAAAGATATTTTAATGCAATTGAAAAATACTTGACAACACTTTTGGAATATGCCGATTATCCTTTTTATAATTTTACACTTATAGATATCCCAAATGTTGATGAAATTGAAAACAAAGCTTATCCAAATTTAATTGCCTTACATACCGATTTAATTTCACCTATAAACACACAAAAACTTGAATATGAATTAGCATTTTTAATAACCAAACAATATTTAGAAAATAATTTAATTACAAATTATCTTGAGGAGGTATGGCTTACAAATGGTATTTCAGCATTTTTAGCCGAAAAATTAGTTAGGAAAAATTTTGGAGAACCCTATGCGTACTTTAATGTTGCAGATAATTACCCAGTTGATGGGTTAAATTTTATGTCCTATGCTGGAATTCCATTGATTTATACAATTAGTAGTCAAAGAATTCCAGAAGGAGCGCGATTTTTAAAATCGTATTATACAAATCTAAAATATTCTGATTTGTCAATTCCAACATATAAATTGCCAAATTCAATTGCATATAAAGTTTCATCTATTGTAAAACCACAGATTTCATTACTAACAATGGAGAAAATAATTGGCAAAGAAATATTCAATAATATTTTAATAGAATATCTAAAAAGCAATTTACATAAAAACACAAATGGGAAAGAATTTATTGAGTTTTTGAGCAAGGATTGTTCATTAGAAAATAAGGAGTTTTTTCAACAACTTTTTAACAGTGGAAAGGTAGTTGATTACGCAATAAATTATATCGAAAAAAGAGAGGATAATAAATATGATATTATGGTTGAAAGAATTGAAAGTGGTATCTCTCCACTAAAGCTTTCTATTTATAGAGAATTTGATACTTTGCAAATACATTGGAATGGCAAGGAAAAATTTAAAATATTTACAATAGATTCATCGCAAGAAATTATCTCTGCCGAAATTGATTCGGAAATGAATAATTTGTTGGACTTAAACTTTGCCAATAATTCGTACATTGTTGAAGACCAATATTGGGGCTCAATTTCGTACGCAACGCGAGTTTTCTTTTGGTTCCAAAATGCACTTATGTTAATTGGCGGTAAAGGATGATTAGCGAAATTTTAAAGGAAGGTTTGCATTTAGTTCGTAAAAACTGGTTTTATGTTTTTCTTTTGTGGGGAACAAACATAGTTCTTTCGCTTGTTCTAACAATTCCAATTTTGGCAATGTTGCAGGATAATTTATCCCATTCATTGTGGAGCAGCAAATTGGCTTTGGAAGTCGATTATTTTTGGATAATGCAATTTTTGAACATTAACGAAAATATGTTTACCAAGTTGCCAATTTTATTTTTTAGTATTGTTGGCATAAACCTTTTAATCCAAAAACTATATCAAGGTGGATTAATTGCTGTTTTGAATAATCCAAAAAAGAACCACATTTCCGATTTCTTTTATAGTGGAGTAAAGTTTTGGTATCGTTTTGTAAAAGTAACTTTAATTGCAATAGTGATACTTGCAGTTTTTCTTTTTATAGATTCCAATTTGGATAAGGGAATTGAGTACTTAAACAAAACGTTTAATTCAGTATTGTTGGATTTAATTTTTAGATCAATTAGATATTTAATATTATTGTTCTTAATTGGCGCTATTTCAATAATTTCTGAATACACTCAAATATTTTTAGCGTTAAAAGATTCGCAAAAAATTGGGTTGGCATTTAAAAATATTTTTCAATTAATGCGAAAACGATTTTGGATTGTTTTTTCGACTTACTTAATAGTTTCTATAATTGGCGCACTTGGAGCAATTGTTTATAATATTGTTGCAATTTACATTCCTCGTTCACCATTTTATTTCTTAATTCTTACCTTTATTCTTCAACAAATGTTAATTATTTTTAGACTTTCAATTACAATGTTATTGTACGCAACCGAAGTTTATCTTTTTAAAGATTACGATGCGGAAGTAATTACTGAATAATTTATAAAATATATAGTGAGAAATATATGTCCCTTTTGCCTGTAACTGTTTATGGTGATTCAATTTTACGAAAAACCGTTAGTCCAATTTTATCTGTGGATGATGAATTAATAAAAAATATACAAGATATGTTTGAAACAATGCGCTATGCTCGTGGAATTGGTCTTGCTGCAAATCAAGTTTCATTAAATAAAAAAATGTTTGTCATTGATTTAAAAGGAATTGAAGGTTATGACGATTTTAAGCCAATGGTGTTTATAAATCCAGAAATAGTTGAATATTCTGATGAACTAGTTATTTTCGAAGAAGGATGTTTAAGTTTACCTGAACTCCGAGCAGATGTTGAGCGTTCTGAAATTATTAAAATAAAATATCTTGATACCGATGAAAACGAACAAATTTTAGAAGCAGATGACTGGCTTGCTCGTGTTATTCTTCACGAATATGACCATTTAATTGGCAAAATGATTCCAGATAGAGTTGACCCAAGACTAAAAGAAAAATTGAAAGGCGATTTAATTAGAATAATGAAACGTGAAGTAAACACCGACTACGAAATCACGAAAAGAGTATAATATAAATGAAAATAGTTTTTTTTGGAACACCAGATTTTGCCGTACCAAGTCTTGATATATTAAATAAAAGTAATCACGAATTAATTGCTGTTGTAACCGCCGCTGATAAAGAGCGGGGGCGTGGAAGAAAAGTTTCTTCAACTCCAATTAAAGAATATGCTGTTGAAAATAATCTTAAATGTTTGCAGCCAGAAAGTATGAAAGATGAAGAATTTTTAAATTCTTTAGTTCAATTAAATGCAGATTTATTTGTAATTGTTGCTTTTAAGATTTTGCCGCGTTCAGTTTTTACACTTCCAAAATTTGGTTCGTTTAATTTGCACGGTTCATTATTGCCAAAATATCGTGGTGCGGCTCCAATTCATTGGGCAATTATTAATGGCGAAAAGAAAACTGGAGTAACTACTTTTTTTCTTGATGATAAAGTTGATACCGGAAATATGATTTTTCAAGCTGAAATGCCAATTGAGGATGAAGATAATCTTGGAACAATTCACGATAAAATGAGCATTCTTGGTGCAAATTTGGTTCTAAAAACTGTTGATGCAATCGAAAATGAAAATATTTCCTTACAATTCCAGGATAATTCAAAAGCGACTCCAGCACCGAAAATAACTAAAGAACTTGGTGAAATTGATTGGAATAAAAATGCCGAAACGATTCATAATCTCGTTCGCGGACTTTCGCCTTTTCCCGCAGCATATTTTTCATATAATAACAAGATTTATAAAGTATTTAAATCCAAAATTATTGACTCAAGAAAATTAGCACCTGGCGAAATTAGTCAAACAAAATCAGAAATATTTGTTGGTTGTTTGGATAAAACTCTGCAAATTCTTGAAATTCAATTGGAAGGAAGAAAGAGAATGGCTGCTGATGAATTTCTGCGTGGGTATTCACTATGACTAATGCAAAAGAATTAAATTAATAATTTTGTCATTCCGCGATGCCCTTACGCGGAATCTAATTTATAGCTAAGATAGAATATCCTTTAGTAAATTGTGTGGTAAATTTTATATAATCGCTTAAAAGCCACTTTTAACTTAAAACCCATTTCACCACACAAACTTGTATAGCTATTTTAAAATAACTTTTGCCATTAAACTTTTAGTTTTTTAATTTGCAAACAACTTTGGAGGTTTTGGTGGTTTTTACAAAGTGGCACGTATTTACTTTTACAAACTTTTCTTATACGGAAAATGCTTTGTTACTTTTACTCCACAACATTTTGTGGAGTTGGTTTTTGTCTATTTACAACCACATTTTTTGTATGGTATCCAATCTCTTTAAAATACAACAAGACATTCTTAATAAATCAGTTTTCACAGACTATCAACTAGGGTATTAAAATGAAAAAACACAAACAAGCAATAATAATATTTGCTTTAGTAAGCATTTCTCCACTCTTATTTAGTTGTGGTTTATGGCCAAACGGACCAGAACTAACTACAAAATATTACAAATTTACGTTTATTGTTGAAGCAGATTCTTGTCGGTATGAGAGTTACATACCTGATAGCGATGGTATTTTAACCTCTGGTGATACACCATTTATCTTAAAGTTACAAACTGTTTCTGATTCACCAGGTAATATGCATGTATATAATTATTCAGATTCAAGCAATGTATATGTCAATTTTCAAAAAACTGAAGGTGAAAGGTTTGTAGAAAAAGATTATGTAGTTAAACCTAATGAATTTATCTCAATAGGTATGGGTCAATAATTAAGTAAAAATGGAATAAAGATTATGAAGAATATATTAGTAATGTTATTTGTTGCGGGAAGTCTTTTTGGTCAATATACTTATGAACCAGCATACAAGTGTTATCCATCATATCCCGATATTGTCCCACAGGATAGGAGAGCAAATTGGGGAAAAGCTGGAACTGAGAATTGTAAACCCTCAACATATACTGATGAAAGAAATACTCAAGGAATTCAGCATGTTTTTAAAGCTGATGATTATTTAACACTTAATGACGCAATAAATGCTCTTAATTCTGATGCCATACCTGAAAATGAATCAAAAGTGTTACTATTATCTAATAAAAATTATTTTTTAGATTCACCAGTTATGCTTAAAAGTAATACAATTATATCTGGCGTTTCCACTTATCCTGGTACAAATGTAATTTATGGTGGCGTTTTAACTAAACCTGCTTTTACTATTATAGGTATTAAAGGAAGTAGTGGTGTTATAACAGGTGGAACCGATGAAAATTCAACAATATTAACTTTATCTGGTGAACTACCAACTATTGACGATATTTTATTAATAAAAACACAAAGAATGACTACTGAAAATTTTAATATATTTAGGATTGGTGAGGTTGAATCTATCTCTGCAACACAAGTAAAGTGGTCTTATGACAGAAACATTATAAATTTACAGCCTACTGGTATTGATAGTCCAACATATGAAATTATAAAGCCAAAAGTTAATATTGGCTTAGAAAACTTCACTATTTCTACAAGTATCACAAGTGCTTCACCAGATTTTAAATTTGTAAATATTGAATATGCAAAAAATTGCTGGGTTGCTGGTGTAAAATTTAGTAATTCACCAGATAGATTTATAAATGTTGTAAATTCCACAAAAATAACGATTTATGGTTGCGCTATGTATGGTGCAAGAGATATAAGTCCTGGTAGAGGTTATGGTATAGCAGTACAAAGATCATCATATTGTTTATTTGAGAATAATATTGGACAAAAACAAAGGCATAGCATAATTTTAGCTCATAGTGCTCACTCAAATGTAATAGCTTATAACTATACATTAGAGAATGATGATGGTGAGGATGCTGAATATAATCAAGATATTTGTCTTCATGGTAATTACCCATATGCAAATTTATTTGAGGGAAATATTGCTTGGTTTATTGAAGCGGATGACCATCATGGACCAAATGGACCATACAATACTTTTTTTAGAAACTTCTGCTATAATACTGATAATATGTTATGGAGTGAAATGTATTTAGGGGTTTTTAGCACAGATTATGCAAATTTGGTTGGTAATTTTGCAGTTCCAGACTTTGATGGGAATGAGATGTGGAGGCTGGGCGGTACAGATGCTTGGTATCCGTCAAATAGTGAACTTGATATTCACTCGAAACATGTTGTTAACAATAATGATCCTAAACTACATGAATTATTGATTACAGACGGTATGTATGGACCATCCACAAATATGGGAGCTTATTCTATTTGCAATGATTTATCTTACTATATGACTGAATATCCAAATCATTACTCTTCTACTTTTCCAATGGTTGGGGCAAATTATTTAGGTTATGATTCTGAAGAAGGTTATTTTGTTAAATATATGCATGCTGATAATCAAAACAACGATTCACAAAAAAGATTTGCTCAAAACGGTAATTCTGCTGTTCCTAAAATGCGTGGTGAATTAGTGTTTTCACAAATTTACAACATTTCTGTAAACTACGATTATACAGAGTATGGCGGTTTTGATAGTAATGTAGATTCTTTTACAGGATATGAAGGAAATCCAATTACCATATCAGCATCACCGACTAAAACAGCAAATGGGATAACTGGCTTATTTGCTGGTTGGACTGATGATTTTTCCGCACCAAATCCATGTACTATTATGCCAATTAGTAATACGAGTTATACTGCGTTATATAAATTTCCAACCCATACTAACAACTTGACAGCTTTTTCCAAAAACAACAGCCAGCGCAAAACTGTTCAAACACCAGATAATATTTTGCATATGGTATATGAAAGCATGGGAAAGGTATGGTATGAAAGGAGTTCAGATGATGGAGCCAATTGGGAATTAGTGGGTGCATTAAATCAAGGACGAAGTGCTAAAAATCCTTCAATTGATTATATGTGGGATGTTCCCTCACAAGCTGGTGACGGATATAAAAAAGTTGCAATTATTTACGATGGTGAAACTGGTTCTGGAACATATGCTGTATGCATGGAAACATATTTTCTATATAATGATGAATATCTAACTTATGGTACTTCATTTCTGTCTGACCCAAATACTGAGTCTCATAATTCTAACCCAGTAATAGCTTTGGGTGTGGAACAAAAATTTATGGCGATTTGGATAAATGAGCAAAACGAATTAATTTGTGGCAATGGTAGTATCACTCCTTTTGGCGGATTTGGTGGATGGAATACGGGCTATCCAAAAGAAACTATTACTAATAGTGGGATTCCCGTTGGGGCAAATTTTGCATTGGTCTCCACAAAAGATTACGATGTTAATAGTTTAAGTAGTTTCTATTTCGCTGTAGAAATAAAATCATCCTCAACCGCGCAAAGTTCGGTGTTTTTATCTAAATTAAAATCACCAAGTTATATTGATGATCTATCAGACGAGTACTTTATAGAGCCTAAATACACTAATTCAAATCCTTCAATTTCATTGATAGCTGACCAAAACAATAATAAATTACCAATAGTAGCTATTCAAACTAAAGATGAAGCTACTTCTGACTTTCTTGGTTATGTAAAAGTAATAGATTGGGATGATGGTAAAAACCTAATATCGTCTGCTATTATTGGGACAGACGTACTATCAATACAAACTGCTACACCGCTTAGAGGAAACGAAGCCGTTGTGGCATGGACAGAGGATAACAGCACTTTAGTTAAATATGTGAGTTATCAAAATTTTTTATTTAGTTCACCTATTCAAATGTCCGAAAGCGGAACATCATTTTCCTTAAGTAGTGGCGGTGAAAATAGTAACAAATTACGTGCGTATGTACTAGACACAACAACTTTACCATATTCTATAAATCAAACTTCTCTACCCTTTAGTCTTCCTACTATTATTTCTTCAAGTTATGCAGTATCAAGTGGTAACTACGTATGCAATAGCAACATAACTGTAAATAGTGGTGTAACTCTCACAATAGCCGCTGGAACAAATATCACTTTCCAAAACGGTTCTGCTTTAATTGTTAATGGCACGTTAAACGTAAATGGAACTTCAACCAACAAAGTAACATTTGATTTTCAAGCCCAAAACTCAACCTTAAAAAACGGCATAAAAGTAAGTGCTGGAGGCGTGGCTAATATTTCAAATGCTATTATTAAAAATGCATATAATGGCGTTTATGTAAATGAAGCAGTAGCCAATTTAAGTAATTGTGAAATATTTGACTGCACTTATGGAACTCATTTTTATAGAACAAACTATGTTACTAATAATAAATCATTTATAACAAATAATCATTTTTACGATAATGCTGATGGTTTGTTGTTAAGCTATTCAACTGCTCAAATTTCAAATAACGAATTTAGTTCTAATAGTTTTAGTGGGATAAATTGCAGTAATTATTCCTCCCCGGATTTAGCACCGGATGAATTAGATAGCTACTCTACTGGCTATAATTACATTCATAACAATTATCATGGAATTTACGCTTTATATTCATCAAACCCATTTCTCGGACGTGAATCATGTGAGGATTTTGGGGGTAATAATTCGTTTGAAAGTAATTCAGTTCAAATAAAAGCAGCATCATATTGTTCAATTTATGCAGAAAATAATTGGTGGGGAACAAGTTCACCAACTTCAAGCCTATTTGCATTAATTAGCAGCTTTGTTGATTATACACCATACTTACTACAATCACCTTTTGTCGAACAAAGTGCAATTAAAATAACACCCGAAGAGGAAGAGTTTAATAATAAATTCACTGCACAAGTTACCTCAAGTGCAAATGCTACAGAACAAATGAATTTAGCAACTTCAACTATCGATAAACCTAATTATGATGAAAAATGGTCAATTGAGTGGAAATTACTTTATGCACGTAATTTAATGCGAATTAAAAAGTACAACCAAGCTGCTGATATTTGTGAAAGCGTAA
>PCUD01000138.1:34531-34886 GCA_002786785.1 Ignavibacteriales bacterium CG18_big_fil_WC_8_21_14_2_50_31_20
ATTATCCAGATTCAGCACGTTCATATCTTGCATTAGATTTATTGTGGCAAGCACGTAAAAATGACAATAAAACTCTTTTTAATCAATTTGTAGATTATAAATCAAAATCTAAAGTTAAAAAGCAAATATATGGTGCAGCAGAACTGATGTTAGCTGTTGGAGAAAAAGATAATAAAATAAAGCTTTTTGAAGAAATAGAAGCAAAATATTCAAAAACAGCACTAATTGAACATGTTCTGTTCAGTAAATTTATGTATTATCTTTATGAAGAAAACAATATTGAATTAGCTAAAACAACAGCAGATGAACTTGGAAAACTTTATCCGGAATCTGAATCTTATTATGCTTCTCAAAG
>PCUD01000046.1:0-21056 GCA_002786785.1 Ignavibacteriales bacterium CG18_big_fil_WC_8_21_14_2_50_31_20
ATATTCATAATAAACTTTTGCTCTATCACTAACTACATTTTTTAAATAAATATAAGTCTTTGAGTTTTTTCGAAGAAAATCTATTACAGAAAAAAACAGGTTGTCTTTTTCAATTGCAGGAGTTAATCTAATTGTTGAAAAATGGTAAATGTCATTGTTATGTTAAAAAGCAACAAAAATATCTATAAGCAAAATTAATATTTTACTAAAGCATAAAAATACTCGTTATTATAAAACTTAAAGTTCTAGTTCAAAAAATATTATATCATACTGTTATAAACAGTCAACCTCAATAATCAAATAAGAGGTGCTGCAAAATTGATATAAAAATAAAATGTGTCGCCGCACACTTCGAAAAGCAAAGATTTATCTTGCAATGACAAAAAAAACGGTCAACACCAAAAATCAACAAAGAATGAAAAGAACAAAAGTTTCAGTTTATTATTATTATTGTTTGTTTTTAATTCACGCAACAGTAGCAATTACATACTCTTGCTGATTAATCCAAACAGTTCTTATTCTATTAAGTAATTTTTTACTTATTCTAATAATAGCTTTATTAGAAGGTATCTTTTTGCAAAGTTGACCATAAGCCATCTGCAAAGCCGGGTCTTTTCTTATAGCAATCCAAGCTGATTCAATCAAATAATTTCTTATATATTTATTTTTTTGTTTTGTTAATCCAAGATTTATTTCTTTATCAGCAGATGAATATATAGCCGGCGACAACCCGACATAATTTGCTAATTCATCTAATTTCTTAAATCTATAAATATCAATAATTTCAGAGTATAATATAACTGCAAGAATAGGACCTATACCGGGAATAGTTTTTAGCAATCTTACAGTTTTATCAGCTTGCTGATCTTTGGCTATAAAACCTTTTATTTGTTCTAATATTTGGACTAATTGACTCCTTATGAAATTCAGATTATTGAGAAGTTCATTTAACGTTGCCTTTGATTCTTCGTGTTCAATATCTAAATTCCTTAATGCCTTAATGTATCTTTGAGACCAATGCTTTGTCTCAACATCTTCGGGGACTGAATATCCTAAAAACAATAGCAAAGATTTTATTCTGTTTTTCTGTCTCGTTTGGTCATTTACAATTTGTCTTCTTAACCTTATTAAGGTTCTTAAGGCTTCAGCTTTGGTCGAAGGAATATATACGCCGTCTAAATTTCCAACACTAAGTTCTCTGGCTAATTTAGATGAATCAATTTTATCAGTCTTTTTTCTTCTTTCCTTGCTTTTGGTTGGGACATCAGCCGGATTAACAACAATGTTCTTTATTCCAAGAGCTTGTAATTGACGATTAGCCCAAAACCCACTAAAGCCAGCTTCATAAACAGAATGATAGTTTGCATTCGGGTAGTGATTTGTTAAATAGTTATTTAGTTCTTTTGGATTTGGATTCATTGAAAACACTTTTACTTTCATCCCGTTTAATAATATTGTTACTTGCCAACTTTTCTTATGAACATCTATTCCGATGTAAAGTGTTTGACCAGTAAAATCTAATTGACTATTTTTCATCTTGGTATCCTTGACTGTTGGTGATATTTTATTACTTAAAAATAATCATAAATTGTTTAAGACAATTTTGCAGCATGGATACCTTTTTTATTTTTAAACATACAATCTTCGATTCCGACGTATTTTGTCGGAAGAGAAATCTTTCAAATTGTGCTATATTCATCTTCCGATAATCCCACCTAAAAGCAGCGGATACAAAAAACGCGAAGCATCGGAATCAAAATGACAAAAAGATAAATTCTTATCTTGCAGAAACTCTATTATTTAGCAATAACAAACTCGTCAATAAGCTTAATTTCAGAACCAATTTCTGTGCTCGAATTTTCCTTGGGAAATGCACCATAAGTTTTAACAATTACTTTATCATCCAAAACTTCATAAACGGAATAGTTAAAAGCTCTAAATCCAACAAAACTTTCTGAACGTTGCGAATTTTTACCTTTTCCATGATTATACTTTAGTGCTTCATAATAAGGAATTGCATCTTCGTAGGACATTTCATATCTAACATTTTCGGTATCATCTTCTGGACGAGGATTAAATTGATAAAGTGGAGCGCCTGCGCTTCCATTTAACACTTGAAAAACCCCATTTACTTCCTGCCTTCCGTAAGTATGCTCGTGTCCACAAATATGTGCATCGGCGTTGTATTCTTTCATCAAATTCCAAAATTTATCACTTCTATCAAGATACCATTGGCGAGTTGAATCAATTGTGCCGTTAAATTTTATTCCCAAATTCGGAAGTCCGTCGCGTAAATGTCCACCAATTGGAAATGGCATTTCGTGCGAAAAAGTAAAAATATGCTTCATTCCTCTTTCAGAAGCCGATTTCAAATCGTTTTCCAGCCAATCCATATATTTGATGTAATGCCAGTCGGGTCTATCGTCAGTTGTATCTTCTAAATTTCCATAATACCAAGCATCTGTATTAATAATGCAAAAGTGACTATTTCCAAAATCAAAGGAGTAGGAAAGTCCTTTTTGCTCTTTGGGACCATTCATATAAACATCTTGAAAAACTTCGCGGAAATTATTTTCATCGTCTCTGTGACGAATTTCGTGATTTCCAACCGCAGGCCAAATTCCAGGCCAAACAATTCCTGGATGATTATAAACTGGAGCCATAACTTCTTTCCAATGTAGAAGTTCGCGTTTTGTCCTGTCTGGGTCGTGTCTGTGACCGTTTACCATATCGCCAGCAAAAACCACAAATTTTATGTCTGGATTGTTTAAAAGCATGTGGTTTGTTAATGCCGAAAGCACTGGAGTATTTACTCCGTTATCAGAACCACGACTATCGGACATTGCACCAAATTTAAAACTTTGTGCATGAGTAATTATTGTTGATGTTATTAAAATTATTGCTAAATACTTTAATTTATTCATTTTTTATCCTTTTTTTTTGCCACGAAAAACACGAAAGCATCCCAAATAATTAAAGAACAACTCTTTTTATTTCCACTTTGGGATATAAATATTTTGTCTTCTTTCGTTAGTTATTTAATTCCTCCAATACAACTCGCAATTTGTCTAATGAACTTTGCCATTCTGTTTCTTTTGCTCGTTCTTGTTCAACTAATTCTGCTGGTGCGTTTCGAACAAATTTTTCATTAGCCAATTTAGCGGTAACTCTTGCAAGTATTCCTTCAAGATTTTTAATTTCTTTTTCTATCCTTTCACGTTCAACAGATAAGTCTATTAAGCCTTCAAGCGGAATGAACAAATCAAATCCTTTAACTACAGCAGAAATGCTGCCCTTTGGTTTTTCAATGTTTTCGCCAACAAATAACTCCTCAACTTTAGCAAGCGATTTAATGTACATTTGTTGAACTTCTGAAAGAGTATTAATTGTCATATAAACAGAAATTGTTTTTGCTGGATGAATGTTCTTTTCCCCGCGAATATTTCTTATTGTTGTAACAACGGCTTGAACAAATTCAATTTCGTTTTCGGCATCCAAATTAATTAAATCGGGATTTTGTTTTGGAAAATCAGAAGTTGAGATTGATTCGCCATCATTTCTTTCATCCAACAATTGCCAAATTTCTTCCGAAATAAATGGCATAAATGGATGTAACAATTTCATCATTTCGGCAAATAGCGAAAGTGAGCGAACCAAAGATGCGGCTTTTACTTCTTTATCCTCAGTGTACATGCGCTTTTTTGTAAGTTCAATGTACCAGTCGCAGAAATCATTCCATATAAAACTATAAACAATTTTTGTCGCTCCATTAACATCAAAGCTATCAAGAGCTGATTCATATTTTTGTAAAGTATTTTGGAAACGTGAAGCAATCCATTTGTCTGTAAAATCAACGTGTTTATTCATTAAATCTTTACTATTGCTTAAATCTACATCCTGTGCATTCATTAAAAGAAAGCGCGCAGCGTTCCAAATTTTATTTGCAAAGTTTCTTCCAAGTTCAGTTTTTTCAGCATTAAAAAGAACATCCTGCCCAAGCGGAGCAAGATAATTTATAGAAAAACGAAGTGCGTCAGCACCATAATCGTTAATAACATCAATTGGATCAGGAGAGTTTCCAAGCGATTTACTCATTTTGCATCCTTTATCATCACGGATAATTGAGGTGAAGTAAACATCTTTAAATGGAATGTCGCCCATAAATTTCATTCCCGCCATAATCATTCGCGCAACCCAAAAGAAAATAATATCAGGACCAGTTACGAGCAAATCAGTTGGATAATAATATTTTTGTTCTTCTTCCGAATTGAAAACATCTTGCGCCCAAAGCCAACTTGAAGCCCAAGTGTCTAGCACGTCCTCTTCTTGATGCCAATTTTCAATATCTTTTGGTGGTTCTTTTTCGCAGTAAATTTCATTTGTTTCGTTGTTGTACCAAACTGGAATTCGGTGTCCCCACCAAAGTTGACGCGAAATACACCAATCACGAATATTTCCCATCCAATGTTCGTATGTCTTAATCCAATGATTTGGATGGAAGTTTACTTTTCCATCACGAACAACTTGCAAAGCTGGTTTAGTTAAATCATCCATTTTCATAAACCATTGTTCAGACAGATAAGGCTCAATAGGCACGCCACCACGCTCGGAATAACCTACTTTGTTTGTGTAATCCTCTATTTTATCAATAGCGCCAAGCTCCTGTAGAGTTGCAACTATTTTTTTGCGAACTGCATATCTGTCTAATCCAACAAATTCTTTTGGAACATTATTATTAGTAGTTGCATCATCGTTGAAAATATTTATCATTTCTAAATTATGACGTTGCCCCATTTCGTAATCGTTAACATCGTGTGCTGGAGTTATTTTTACACATCCCGTTCCAAATTCTAAATCAACATAATCATCAGCAAAGATTGGAATCTCTCTGCCAACAATTGGTAAAATTACTTTTTTGCCAATTAGATGCTTGTAGCGTTCATCGTTTGGATTAACAGCTACGCCAGTATCGCCAAGCATTGTTTCGGGACGCGTTGTTGCAACAACAATAAATTCATCCGAATCTTTTATTGGATATTTCATATACCACAATGAGCCTTTCACTTCGCGGAAAATTACTTCTTCATCCGAAATTGCCGACTTTGAGGCTGGATCCCAATTTACCATTCTGTAACCACGATAAATTAAATTCTCTTTGTAAAGATCAACAAAAGCATCGGTTACCCGCTTATAATATCTATCATCCATTGTGAAACGTTCACGTTCCCAATCGCAACTAACACCAAGTTTACGAAGTTGAGAAATAATTATTCCACCATATTTATCTGTCCAAGTCCAACAATGTTTCAGAAATTCTTCGCGTGAAATTTCATCCTTTTTAATGCCTTGGTCTGCCAACATTTTAACAACTTTAGTTTCCGTCGCAATTGATGCGTGGTCAGTTCCAGGAACCCAAAGTGCGTTAAAACCTTTCATTCGTTTGTAGCGAATAAAAATATCTTGAATTGTGTTGTTTAAAATGTGTCCAAGATGTAACATCCCAGTTACGTTTGGCGGTGGAATTACAATTGTGTATGATTCTTTTGTTTCATCAATTTCGGAATGGAATATGCGATTATCCTCCCAATATTTATACCATTTATCCTCAACCTCTTTTGGGTTGTATAATTTGGGAATATCGTTTAAATCTTTTATTTTCATTTTAGCTCTGTAAATTTTAAAATTTGTAATTTACAAATATACTTAAAATGGATGTTAATATTTTGAAAGATGAAAAGAGTTCCTTTGTTTTTCTTTTTGAAAAAAGCAGTTAATTAACCCCAAAATCTGCATTAGAAAAGCATTATTGCATATTGGACTAACTCGCTCTAAGCTTTTGTACCATTGTTCACTTAACCTTTGGGGTACAAACGCTAGGACCGGGTAAGTCGGGGCAAGTTCTATTCTGTATTGATTAATCTTTTTCTAAAATTGTTTATTTTAATCCTATTGCATTATCCAGGTTAAATCTAAATTTTGCAAAACTTAAAATATTTTTTGAGTTAGTTAAATATGTTTTCTAAAAATAAAAAGCAAACAAATAGTTGTATGAAAAAAATTATTAAAATTACCGTTTAACAACTAATTTATCCCGCTTAAAACAATAAACCCAAAAGGTATAATATTATTGCGATAATCCTATTAAAAGATTTAATCTTAGGACAAAAACATGGATAAAATATTAGTTGTTGAGGACGATAGTAAGCTGCGAGCTAATATTTGTGAATTATTAGAAAGCGAAAACTACTTAGTTGAATATGCAGAAAATGGTGCTATTGGATTAGAAAAAGCTCAAAAGCATTTTCCTGATTTAATTATTAGCGATATAATGATGCCTGAGCTTAATGGTTTTGAGCTTTTAGAAAAGCTAATGAAGAATAGAGATACTGCTTCAATTCCATTTATATTTTTATCGGCTAAAGCAGAACCAGAGCATTTAAGAAAAGGAATGACTTTAGGCGCAGACGACTATTTGTATAAACCATTTCGTATTTTGGATTTGCTTGATGCTGTTGAAACGAGATTAAAAAAGAAAGAAATAATTAATGTTAAATTGCGCTATATCCAAGAGCAAGTTTCCCGTAAAATACCCCACGAACTAAGAACGCCATTGGTGCCAATTTTGGGTCTTTCTGAAATGATTAGCGAAGAAGAAGATATAACTGAAATTAAAGAAATGGTAAAAGTTATAAGTTCAAACGCAAAGAAATTGCACCAAAAAATTGAAAAATTTATACTTTATAACGATTTGGTTGTAGGTGAGGGGAAAAATAAAAATGCTAATAATGATAGTAATTGTTTTTTTAGTGAAGAAATAATTTTTCAATGTTTAACAGAAATTGAAGAAAAATTAAAGCCAATAGAAAGAGTTAAAATAAGCATAGAACCAGCAAATATAAAATTCAACGAATATAATTTATCTACAATTATTAAAGAACTTATTGAAAATGGGTTAAAATTTTCTGCTGAAGGCACCTATGTAAAAGTTGAAGGAACAATTGAACAAGAAAAATATAATTTAAAAATAACTGATTTTGGAAGAGGGATTGCAAAAAAGGACTTAAACTCAATTAATGCATTCGAAAAATTTGGAAAACAACAATTTTCTGAACCAGGTTTTGGATTAGGTTTAACAATTGTGAAAAAAATTATAAATTCGCAAAATTGTAAATTTGAAATAACAAGCGAGATAGAAAAAAAGACAATTTGTGAAGTAGAGATTCCCTTAAATAAATAATTTTTGTAGCACAGATTAGCAATCTGTGCATTTGAAATAGATTGGCAAAAATTATACAAATAAAAAGAACAAACAAACCATATTTGTATATAGAAATAAATATCTAATGAAGGACATAAGAAAAAATATTGGTTAATTTATCTTAATACAATAAGTTAAGTCTAAAGAAAATGGTCATTTTTTACTAAAAACAACAAAAAAACTTACCGCTTTTATAAGAAGCATAACCTTAACACATCTAATATCAATAAGTTATTAAAAGGTATGCGTTTTTTTTATAACTAATTAGTGTTTAATTATAAGCAATTTAAAAACACAATATAATTGTGATTTTTAAAATCAATATATCATAATGTTTTTAATTAGTAGTATAAATTAACCACAAATCTACATTTGGCTAATAATAACCACAAATTAAATTTCACCATTTTAAAAACCTTAATTTTTGAGAAAAAACAAACAAAAAATAGCAAAAAATTATGGTATAGTCTTTGCATAAAAGTCGTCAAATTCGAGGAAATGTATGAACAAGATAGTAATGAATGTAGGAATGTTGTTTTTCTTTTTGTCAATAATCTTCTTTAGTCAGATGAATTTATCACTTACAGATATTCTCATCCGATCTTTTGTAGTATTTATATTTCTTACAAGCATGCTTGGAATTATAGCTATTGTATTTATCCGCTCGATAAATAAAAAATCCTTTGATAAGGGAAATGAATTCTCAGAAAACTTAAGCGGGAAATAAGAAATGGAGACCACACAACTTTGGAATCAATATCAAGTTAAACCAACCGAAGCAATTAAAAAACAATTGATATTGTGTTACACCAATTTAGTTCATTATGTAATTCACCATTCCAGATTCGCTAATCTTAATATCTTTGATACAAGAGATTATTTTCAATTTGGAATTGAAGGTTTAAGCGAGGCAATTGATCGCTTTGACCCGGAGTTTGGAACAAAGTTTGAAACTTATGCAATTCAAAGAATTAGAGGAAAAATTATTGATGAAGTAAGAAAAGCTCAAATTAAGCCAAGATTTTCAGCTTTTGACGAGCCAGGCGATCCATATTTTTCTAATATTTCAATGGATAAAACAACTGGAAGTGACGATTCTGCTACTTTGCACGAACTAATTCCTTCCGACGCACAAGAGCCAGAACAAATTGCCGAAAAAAATGAAGCTAAAGAACGTTTAGTTGAGTGCATTGGCCAGCTAAATGAAAGAGATAGACTAATAATTACACTCTACTATTTTGAAAGTTTGAATTACAGAGAAATTTCTGAAGTTTTAAATATTACTATTTCACGTATTTCACAAATTCATACCAGAATATTAGAATCACTTAAAGAAAAATTAGAAGAAGTAAACGCATAAAATGAACGAAATTATTGAAAAAGAGAATCGCAGAAGAAATTATTTGTTGAGCATTAGAAATTTGCCATCTATTCCAGCAATTACTAAAAATGTTTTGGACTTATTGGATGACCCTATGACAAGCACTGCAGACATAAGTAATTCTATAAATAAAGATCAAGCTCTTGTTGCTCGCATTTTAACTGTTGCCAACTCACCACTTTATGGCTTGCCACGCAAAGTTCCAAGTATAGAATTTGCAATTTTAATTCTTGGATTTAACCAAGTAAAACAAATTGTTATGGCTCTTTCTATGTTTGATTCATTTAAAAATGGTGATTCAAAATATTGGGATAGAAGAAACTTTTGGGAACATTCCTTTATGACTGCTATGGCAGCAAAAGCAATTGCAGATGATTTAGGTTATGCTAAAACAAGCGAAGCTTTTACTGCTGGTTTGCTTCATGATTTGGGCGTGGTTGTAATTCAAAAATATTTTAATAAGGATTTTATTACTATTAACGAATTGGTTGCAAATCAAAACTATAAATTTGAAGATGCCGAAAAAGAAGTTATGAACTTAACTCATCAAGAAATAGGTAAAATTTTATGTGACAGATGGCATCTTCCTCAAAATTTAGGCGAAGCAATTTTCTATCACCATAATCCTGCCCAAAATGTAGATAATATATTATTATCAGCTATTGTTCATCTTGCAGATTTTACAACAAACACACTTAAATGTGGAGCTTTTAATTGGGATGATGAAATTGAGCTTGATGATGGTATAATTGAAGTGCTTGGTCTTGGAAGTAAAGAATATATAAATAATTTTGTTGAAAGCTATAAAGAACATCTTGAACAACAATTAGAATCTTTACCATTTTAAAAAATTAATAACGACACTATTATGAAAGCTAAAAATAACATAACAGACATTTTGCAAAGAGTAAACAACATTCCTGCACTTCCTATAATTGTTGATGAAGCTTTAAGAATTTTAAATGATAAGAGCAGCAGCAAAAATGATGTTGTAAATATTATTTCTAAAGAACAGAGCTTTATTGCTAAAATTTTGCATGTTTCAAATTCACCAATTTATGGTTTGCGGAAAGAGGTTTCAACTTTAAGTTTTGCGGTTTTTATTCTTGGAATTAAAGAAATTAAAAAAATTGTATTGGCTTTGGCATTTATTGAGTCTTTCAAAATGACAAAAGATGCTTATTTTGATCCACAAGAATTTTGGTTGCACTCTGTTGTTGTTGGAAATCTTTCAAGAAAAATTGCAATGGATTTAAATATAAATAATACTGGCGAAGCTTTTGTTGGTGGATTTTTACACGATTTTACAATTTCAATTTTACATAGAGATTTTAAAGAGGAATTTAATGAAATTAGCAAAATTGGATTAGAAAACTCAAATTTTGAAGCAGCAGTTGAAACAGTTCTAGGAATTACACATCCTGAAATATCAAAAATTATTTTAACCAATTGGGAATTTCCTGATATTTTAGTTGATGCAATTGCAAATCATCATAGCCCATCTTCTGCTGAAATAGACAAAAAATTAACCTCAGTAATTCATTTAGCCGATTATGCAACACATTTTCTAAAAGCTGCTGAATGTAAATGGGATAAGAATTTTAATTTAGATGAATCAATTTTAGATATACTTCATTTTTCCAGTATAAGCAGCATAAATGAGTTTGTAGAAACTTATAGAGAATTTATTAATAATCAAATTAATTCTATTCGGAACTTATTGTGAAAGTAATTAAAGATAACGCTATGGCATACAGCACTTTATATGAAACATTAGAGCATGAGTCAGTACAAAAAGTTAATGAAACTGGATTACGTTTCATTAATACTTCTGCAAAGTTAAATAAAAATAAATTTGAAGCTTTTTTTACTTCAATTAATAATATAAACACACAAATTAGAAATCTTAACGATATTCAACTAATTATTAATCTGCTTGTTAAAAATTTACGCTCAATTTTTACAGTTGAAGATGCCCATTTATTCCTTTTTAATGATAATTCTTACGATTTACTTCCTGTAACAAACAAATGCGATAGAGGAATAAGATTAACTGTTGAAGCAGCATTAAAAAATGGAATTATAAATTGGATTTTTGAAAATAAAAAAACAGTAATTCTTCCAAATCTTGCAAAAAGCACAAAAAATGCTCCAAGATTAAATTATTTGATAATTCCAATAATTGAAAGAAAACAGAAAATGGGAATTTTAGTAATTCAAACTCCAATTAGTGAATTAAAAGACGATTCATTTGAAATGAAAGCGGTTAATTTATTAACGGGTTTAATTTATCCTAAAATTGCTATGATAACAAATCAAGATAAAGTAAACGAAGCAATTAAAGAATCTCATACATACAAAAGTAAATTATCAAACGATTCCAAACTTGCGGCAATTGGCGAATTAACTAATGGAATTATTGAAGATATTATGAAACCAACTCAAGTTATTATGAGTTGCTCCGACTTTTTGAAAAATGATTATCCAGAAGTTGATAAAAATCTATTAGAAACAATAAACAATCAAGTAAAAAAGATTGAAACTGTTATGGTTCGATTAGCAAAATTTGCTAATTCTAACAGTAATTCAACAATAACTACTTCTTGCAATATAAATAACGAAATTTCAGAATATGTTGATTTGCTAATGTCATCCATAAAAAATGACAACTACGAATGTATTCTCGATTTGGGTGAAAATATTCCACCAATTTTAAGTAATTCAAACATGCTAAATCAAATTTTTTCAAATCTATTTAGCTTAATCAAAATGGGTTTTACTGAAACTGGTGGCATTTTAATTCAAACACGATTTCAAAGTGGTGATGTTTTAGTTAACATTTTTACAACTGATTGTATGAAGGAGTTATCTGGTAAGAGTAAGGATTCGTTTAATCTTACTTATTCTATGATCAAAAATTTAATGAATAAACACGAAGGGAAAGTGATTTATAATAGCAGAGCCGAAAATGGAACTTCTATTTCACTACAATTCCCATTTAAAAGGAAATTGAAAAAATGATGAAGAAGACAGTATGCATTTTGATTTTATCCTTTGCCTTATTAAGTGTAAATAGTTTTGCGCAAAGTAGTAATAACACTGATATAAGAGCAAAAGTAAAAGAGCAAATGTTAAAAGCTCAAGGAAATATGCCAATGATTGAAAAAAAATCATTTGAAGCAAATAATAATGGGTATTTTAGCTTCCCCAATATATCCACGACTCTTTTTAGAATTTTAATACTTCTGCTTAGTGCAATTATGATTTTATCGCTGGTTTTTTTGCGAAGAGTTAGAATCCAGGAAAAGTTGGTTTCAAAACAATTTAAAGAAAACATTAGATTAATACGTGAAGAAGGCTTAAAACAACCAATTGATTATACTTTAACTCCCGTTAGAAAAAGTTTGTTGGAAAAAATTGAAAATTGTTTTGAAGACAATTCAATTTCAAGTTTAGCACGAAAATTAAACATTGCTAAAGGCGAAATACTTTTAGTTAATAGCATTAAAAACTATACCTCAGAAACAAATGTGGCAAGGAGTTAGCCATGATTAAAGGAATATTTTTAGCAGGAAGAAATTTACAGGTTGGTGAAAAACAGATAAGTGTTATTTCAAATAACCTTGCAAATATGGGTACTTCTGGATATAAAAAAGCGCTTCCATTTTATCAGATATTACAAGAAAATGGCAAAACAATTACAAACCAAGTAACTGATTTTTCGGCTGGTGAAAAGCTTTACACCGGAAATCCTTTGGATTTGGCAATAAAAGGTGACGCATATTTTACTGTAGAAACAAATGGTGGCGAAAGACTAACACGCGATGGAAAATTCTCAATTTCGGAAGAAGGTTATCTTGTAAACAGAAAGGGTGATAAAATTGTTGGTGAAGGTGGAGCTATAAACTTAAAAGATATTATGGTTAGAGAAAATAATGCAATTACCATAACAGGCGAAGGAATGGTTCTGGTTGGTGAAAATATTGTAGATAAATTAATGATAATGAGAGAACGCGAAGGAACAAAATTAATTAAAGATTACGAGGTTTATTTTCAATCGCCAAACGATGAATTTATTCAATTAGAAGCAGAAGATTATGAAGTTTCTCAAGGATTTTTAGAGAACTCAAATGTAAATCCAATTGATGAAATGGAAAGCATGATTTCATTATCTAAAAATTATGAATCGGCAAAAAACATTTTAACTTATCTAGATGAATCTTTAGAGAAAGCTAATCAAATTGGAAAAGTATTTTAAGGAGATAGAATATGTCAACTAGAGCATTAAGAACAGCAGCATCAGGCATGTTAGCACAACAGTACAATATTGAAGTTATTTCAAATAATATTGCAAATATGAACACAACAGCTTTTAAAAGAAATAAGGCTGAGTTTTCCGATTTGATGTATCAAGAAGTTCAAACCAATTCAATTTCTTCATCTTCTGGCGGCGTTAACAGTCAATCAAACGAAAGTAAAATTCAAATTGGTAATGGTGTTCAGCCAGTTTCAACACAAAAGATTTTTCAGCAAGGAGATATTCAGCCAACATATAATGAGTTAGATTTGGCAGTAAACGGAGAAGGCTTTTTTCAGGTTAAGAAACCAGATGGAACTTTTGTTTATTCGCGTGACGGCTCTTTTAAGGTTAATTCTGATGGACGAATGGTAACATCACTTGGCTATTCGCTTGACCCCGAAATTCAACTTAATGAAGATACAATTAGTGTGAAAATTAGTCGCGATGGAAGAATTGAAATTACAAGTGCAGATGGAAGAACAGAAACTCTAGGTGATGTTCAATTGGTTAGATTCATGAATCCTGGTGGTTTAAAAGCCCTTGGCGATAACTTGTTTGCAGAAACAGAATCCTCTGGAATTCCAATTTTTGGAACTGGCGGAGTAAATGGATTTGGTGAAATTCATCAAGGTTATTTAGAATCGTCTAACGTTGATATTGTTGAAGAAATGATCTCAATGATTAGTGCTCAACGAGCTTACGAACTTAATTCCAAAACTGTTAAGACCGTTGAAGAAATGATGACAATGGCCAACAATATTAAGCGATAATTAAAATGCTAATGTTTTTGTTTTACATATTATCAGTTATCACTTCATTTGAATCTCTTCCAATTGAGATAAAGGAGAAACTGCAATCAGAATTTAGCTCTCATAAAAGAGTTGAGTTTGAAGTTGTAAACGCTCCTAAAAATTTTCAAAATATTTGGATGAATCAAGAAGATGATATTAGTGTAATTGGAAGCGTTGCTTATGTTCCAGTTAATGTTAAAGATAATGAGGGGAAAAATATAAGAACCAATATAAGCGTTCGAATAAAAATTTATGAAGATGTATATGTATCTATGAAAAATATTGATAAAAGAGAGCAGTTGCTGCCTAATTATTTTCAATTAGTTGAAAAAGAAATTACTTCAATTCGTGGAGAAATTATCAGTTCGTTAGGACAAATGATTGGTTTGCGTTCAAACCGATTTATCGGCAAGGGAGATATTTTAACAAAAGAGTTTTTAGAAAAAATGCCAGTTATTTATTCGGGCAATAAAGTATTTGCATCATCAATAGTTGGTAATGTTAAAATATCTTTTAATGCTTTTGCAAAGCAAGAAGGCAGTATTGGTGATGTTATCAGAATAAGAACAACTGAAAATGAAATTTTTAAAGCCGAAATAATTGATTATCAAAATGTTTTAGTAATTGAGTAAAAAAAAGAGATTGAAATGGAAACTAATAAAAGACAAACAAATAAAAGTTATAAAAAAATTATTACGCTTTCTTTGCTGTTGTCAACCGTAATGTTTGCACAGGATATGAGAAAAAATTCTTTTAATTCTCTTTTCTCAGATCAAAAAGCAAATCGAATTGGTGACGCAATTACAATTGTTGTTTCCGAGCAATCGCAAGCAACAAACGATGCTCGCACTTCTGCCACTCGAGAAAGTGTAATAGGTGCAAATTTGGCTGCCGCTTCTGATGGAGTAAGCATGGGAAACGGAGCGCTTGATTTAGGAACCACAAATGATTTTAACGGTCGTGGTGCAACTTCGAGCAGTGGAATGTTTAAGACAAAAATAAGTGCAACAATTGATACTGTTTTTGCTAATGGCAATATGCGAATTATTGGTAAAAAAAGAATTTCAATAAACGGTGAAGAACAACTTGTTTCAATAAGTGGAATAGTTAGATCTACAGACATTCAAGCAGATAACTCAGTTTTATCACATAATATTTCAGATGCAGAAATAATTCTTGAAGGAAGTGGAATGATTGATAGAGCTCAATCTCCAGGCTGGATATCAAAAATTTTCCATTGGTTATTTTAATAAGATTTGAAAAATAAGGCTAAAAAAATGAAAAAGATAACTTATAACATATTAGCAATTATTTTGCTTTTGCAAATGTCTTTGTCAGCTCAAAGAATAAAGGATATTGCATACCTTTCAGGAAGTGAAGTTGAGCAAGTAATTGGATATGGTTTAGTTGTTGGCTTGGCGGGATCTGGAGATAGTCAGCGTTCTGCTTTTACTGTTCAATCAGTAACAAGTATGTTAAAAAGATTTGGAATTACAATTCCTCAAGATCAATTAAAAACAAAAAATGTTGCAGCAGTTATGGTAACGGCAACTTTAAATTCGTTTCTTAAATCGGGTTCAAAATTTGATGTTGTTGTTTCTTCAATGGGTGATTCAAAAAGTTTGGCTGGTGGAACGTTATTAATGACTCCGCTTTCAGGATTAAGTGGGGAAGTTTATGGAGTTGCTCAAGGTCCGCTTTCTGTTGGTGGGTTTGATGTTCAAACTTCATCGGGCAGTAGAGTAAGTAAAAATCATACTTCTGCAGGAAGAGTTCCACGTGGTGGAGTTTTGAGACGTGATATTAATCCAATGGTCGATTATTCAAGCGGATTAAGTGTTCTACTTAAAAACCCAGATTTAACTACCGCTAGTAATGTTAGTAATATTATTAACTCAACATTTGGTAATGCAACAGCTAAAGCTAATGATGCTTCTGAAATAGTTGTTACAATTCCAGCAGATAAACAAAATAATATTATTCAGTTTTTATCAGAATTAGAATCACTTGAAGTTACAACAGATTATATTGCAAAAGTTGTACTTAACGAAAGAACTGGAACAGTAGTTGCTGGCTCGCATGTTAAAATTATGCCAGTAAGCATAACTCACGGAAACTTAAATATTGATGTTAAATCAAATCCAGTTGTTTCACAACCTGGCGATTTTTCGCGAACTGGAAGAACTGTATTTTTTAACAATTTAACTCCAAAAGTTACTGAAGATAGTTCAAAAACAATTGCTATAAACGGAGCGTCAAACGTTCAAGAAGTTGCAACAGCTTTAAATTCATTAAAAGTAACTCCACAAGATATTATTTCAATTTTCCAAGCATTAAAAGAATCGGGTGCATTAGTAGCCGAATTGGTGATTATATAAAATGAGTGATATTGGATTAAAAATAACAAACAACAGCAAACACATTGCTAAACCACAAGGTTTTGAAAGCACCAAAACCCCAAAGGAAAAAGCAAAACTTGCCAAAGCAGCTCAAGATTTTGAAAGTATGTTAACATCAATGATGTTAAAAAGCATGAACAAAACTACTGGCGGAATGTTTGGTGAAGAAAGCTTTGGTGGTGATTATTTTGATACAATATTTGAAACAGAATTGGCATCGTTTATTAGTGAAAATAAATCGCTTGGTTTAGCTGATATGATTTACAAAAAAGTTATTGGCGAAGATTTAGATATGAATAAAATTAAGCAAGAATTGCAATCCGAAAATACCAATAACGTAAAAGCTGTTTCTGCAAAAGTTGACAAATTTACTGACGATAATTCGTCGACAATTATGCCAAGCAAAGGTTCGGTTAACAGGTTAAATAAATTTGATTCAATTATTAACAAGGCGTCTGAAAAATTTAACATTGATAAAAATTTAATTAAATCAGTTATTTTAACTGAATCTGCGGCAAATCCTAAAGCTATTTCAAAAGCAAATGCAAAGGGATTAATGCAGCTAATTGACTCGACAGCTGCGGATATGAATGTAAAAAACGTATGGAATCCAGAAGATAATATTTTTGGCGGCTCAAAATATCTTTCCAAAATGTTGAATAAATATAATGGCGATATTGAAAAATCACTAGCAGCTTATAACGCAGGCCCAGGCAACGTTGAAAAATATGATGGAATTCCACCATTTGAAGAAACTAAAAATTACATAAACAGAGTAAAAGGTTACATGAAATATTGGGAGAATGAATTATGATGGAAAAAGAATTATATGATTTGTTGTCGAGAGAAGAAAAAATTATTCAATCATTGATTGCATCTGCTAAATTAAAGCAAAATGTAATTATTCAAAATGATTATGATGCGTTGAATAATGTTAACGCAGCCGAAGCAACCCTTCTTTCGGAATTAGATAGTGTAAGTAAAAATCAACAAAAGTTGGTTAGTAAATTGTTTGAAATTAATTCATTAAAAGAAAATGGAAAGCCAAGAGTTTTGCCGATTTTGATAAATGATTTCAAGGAAATTTTTAATCCCAATTACTTGCAAAAAATAAACGAATTAAGGTTTACAATTAGAGACCAAGTTAAAATGCTAACTAATTTAAATCATCAAAATAGATATATGATTGAACATGCAAGTAGTTTGGTTAAAGAAACAATTTCACTTTTGCTTAAATCACGAAAAACTTCACTAATTGATAGAAAAGTATAATGGCACTTAGTAGATTATTTGACATATCGCAAAGAAGCATGGTAACGTATCAACGTTCAATGGATGTTGCTTCAAATAACATTGCAAATGCTGGCAACCCCGATTACAGAAGGCAGCGTGCAATAGTTTCAACCGAAAAGACTCAACAAAATGCTGGAATTACTTGGGGAAGCGGTATTAAAATTGATGACGTTCAACGAGTTAGAAACTCGCTTACTGAAAATCAGATTATAAACAATAACCAAAGTAAGTCGTTTTTTGAAAGAAGTTCAGTTTTGCTTGGGCAAATTGAAAATATTTATACCGAACCGTCTGAGTTGGGACTATCAAGTATGCTCGGTCAGTTTTTGAGTTCTTGGAGTGAACTTTCTGCTAACCCAACTTCTTCTGCTTTGCGAGGTAGTGTGGCTTATTCTGCTCAAAATCTTGCAGCAAAAGTAAACGAAGTTAATGAAGGCTTTCAGATTGTTAAATCATCAATTTATTACGAATTTCAAGATAAGGTTGCAGAAGTAAATGATATTTTAAGCAGCCTTCAAAGTGTTAATAGACAAATTTCTGAAGCAAAAGCAATTGGACAAAATGCTAACGATTTAATGGATAAAAGAGATACTTTTGTTGATAACTTAAGCAAATTGGTAAACATTACTGTTAATTATGAGTCAGATGAAACGGTTAGTATTTCAATAGGTGGAGTTTTTGCGGTAAATAAAGGAAGCTTTACAAAATTTGAGGTTAGTAATACTGAAGGCAATATAGCAATGGTTTCGCAAAATGGGGGCAAAGTTGCAAAATTAACCAAAGGTGAAATGGGTGCATTGATTGATACTTTTACTAAAAAAATTCCCGCTTATCAAGAAAAATTAAATTCAATTGTTAATCAACTTGTTGAATCAGTTAATGATATTCACAAAACAGGATACACAAATGGAAATCCTCCAACAATGGGGTCTAGCTTTTTTGAAGGATATGATGGTAGAGAGTTAAAAGTATCGGCAAATATTTTAAATGACTATAACAATATTGCAGCCTCTGGCGACGGAACTTCGGGCAATGGAGATATTGCAATAAAAATTTTTGAAATAGGTGAGGCTAATGTTCTTAATGGAGCAAAATTAATTGATGTTTATTCAACTTTAATTAGTGAAGTAGGCAGCCAAAAGCAAAATGCAGATAGAATGAACGAAGCAAGTTCAATGGTTCTTGAGCAATTAAATAATCAAAAAGATTCATACTCTGCCGTTTCAATTGATGAAGAAATGATGAATGTAATGAAATATCAAAAAGCTTACGAAGCGTCGGCAAAATTGATTTCAATGGCTGATGAAATGTTAGATACACTAATAAACATGGTATAATTATGCGAATATCAGATTCAATGTTACAAAGCAATTTCTTGAGTAATTTAAATAACTCAAAAGAAAAAATGCAAAAGTTGCAAACAGAAGTTGCAAGCAATAACAAAGTAAATAATCCGTCTGATTCGCCTTCTGGTGCTGCAAAAATTATGCGGTTTAAAGCAAATGTTTCTCAGACTAAAGATTTCATAAAAAATGTCGATAATAGCTCAGCGTTTCTTCAAGAAAGTATTAGAGGATTAGAATACATCTTTGATGAAACAACAAAAGTACTGGTTAATTTGGCGGAAGTTAAAAATCCAAGAAATGATAGTAACTTAAATACTTATGCTGATCAAATTGATGCATCGTTAAACATTATTTTGGAATCGGCTAATACCGAATTTAATGGACAGTTTGTTTTTGGTGGAACTGATGATTCAAAGCCTCCTTATGGATATACTGCCGATAAATCGGCAATTGAATTGAAAGTAAATGATGTATCTGGAAATAGAAAAGTGAAAATTTCCAAAAACATTACTCAAAAAATAAATGTAGCAGGTTCTGAGTTATTTGGAAATGTGGATGGAACAGATATTTTTAATAAACTTATTGAAATTAGAGACAATCTAAGAAATGGTATAAAACCAACTGATGAAGATGTAAAGGCAATTGAAGATTTTTCAACTTCAGTCCGCAACCATCTTTCGGAAGCTGGAAATGTTTCTAACAAGCTTGATGCTTCAGGTGAAATATTATCGAATCAAGTGTTAACTTTGGAAGGTTTAATCTCCAAAGAAAGCGATGTTGATATAGCTGCTGCAATGATAGATTTGCAAAATTATGATTACAGCCTTCAACTGTCTTATAAAATGTCATCTATGTTCCTTACTAAATCAATTTTGGATTATATATGATAAGAAAATTTGGTGCTTTTTTTGGATTGTTCTTAGGCATTAGTGTTATATTTGGCTCCTTCGTAATTGAAGGTGGTTCAATGAATGCACTCTTTTTAATTGCTCCTATACTTATTGTGTTTGGTGGAACTTTTGCTGCGGTAATAATTGGCTTTGGATTGGATGAGTTTTTTAATCTTTTTGTTCTTGCTAAAAAAGCGTATTCCCCACCTAAATACGACAACGCAAAATTGATTTCAGTTTATTACGATTTTGCAGTAAAGGTTCGCAAAGAAGGACTGCTATCGGTGGAAGAAGAAATGCCAAGGCTTGAATATATTTTCCCCAAAAAATTAATTAGATTTTTAATTGATGGCGCTACTGAAGAGACAATTGAGAACATATCTCTTATTGAAATGAGAATTATGAAAGAAAGACATTATAGCAATGCCTTTATTTTTTCCAAAATGGGTGGTTATGCACCAACAATGGGAATTCTTGGAACTGTAATGGCGCTAATTTTAACTTTAGCAAATGTGGGTTCAGACCCCAATGTTCTTATAAGAAATATCGCAACAGCATTTATCGCTACTTTATGGGGAGTTTTAAGTGCAAATTTAATTTGGTTACCAATAAGTGATAAACTAAAAAAATGCCACATGGAAGAAAGACATATGATGGAAGTAGCTCTGGAAGGAACCCTCGGGCTGTTGAGCGGGGAGATACCTCTGGTGGTGAAAACAAGATTGATAAGCTTATTGCCCCAGCAAAAGCAAAAAGAAATGTTAAATTTGTAAAAGATTCCGATATTGAGCATGAAGATGATTTAAGTGCTGATAGATATCTTATTACTTATGCTGATTTAATAACACTTTTATTGGGTTTGTTTATTATATTATATGCAATATCAAATGTTGATGCTGCAAAATATGATAAAGTTATGTCAGCAATGGGAAGTATTTTTGGAAGTCAAAAATTTAAAATTGAATCAAGTCTTCCAGATGTATTTAACAAAGCAAATGATGTTATAGAAAATCCAATGAATTTGCTGAAACAAGAATTAAACGATTTAATAAATATAAATGATTTAAATAGTTCAGTAAGTATTGAAAATAATCAACGAGGAGTTACAATTAGAATATTAGATGATATTCTATTTGCTTCTGGAGAAGCTGAATTAAGTAGTAAAGCGCAAGAGGTGTTAAAATTGGTTTCAGGAATTATTAAAGAACTTCCAAACGATATTAGGGTTGAAGGGCATACTGATAATATTAGTATTAACTCTGCCTTATATCCATCCAACTGGCATTTGTCCATCTCGCGAGCTTTAAATACAGCTTATTACCTCATTAAAATAGAAGGAATTAATCCCGATAAAGTTTCGGTAGTTGGTTACTCAGAGTATAATCCAATTGCTGATAA
>PCUD01000046.1:21080-30081 GCA_002786785.1 Ignavibacteriales bacterium CG18_big_fil_WC_8_21_14_2_50_31_20
AGAGCAATTTGGCGAAATTGAATACGCCAGCGAAAATGTAATTCGAATAGAAAAAGGACTATTCGGGTTTGAAAATCTTGAAGAATATCTTTTAATTAAAACAGATAATACCTTGTTTTATTGGCTAAATGCAATTAAAGAACCAACAATTGCATTTCCTATGGTTGGTATTAACGTTTTAGACGATGATTATCCTCAAATTGATGGGAGTGAACCATTTGGCATTGTTACTTTGGATCAAGACCCTCTCAAAATTACTGTTAATATGAAAGCACCCCTTTATATAAATCAGGACACAAAAACGGGAAAGCAAAAAATATTAGACAGAGAAAAATATTCAGTAAATTATAAACTTTTTGTGGAATAGGGGGATAATGTGCTGATACTTAAAAGAAAAATGAACGAAGAAATTATTATTAATTCAAATATTGTTGTTAAAATTCTTACAGTTTCTGATGGACAAGTTAAAATAGGAATTGAAGCACCTAATGAAGTAGAAATATTTAGAGGTGAAGTATTTGAAAAAGTAAAGGCTAACTTAATTGCTGCTGCCGAAAAGAGCAAAGCAAAAGTTACTGGTATAACAGAATTTAAAATTAATAAACTTCTATAAAATTAAATTAAAGGAATTTGATGCTTAAAACAGTATTAATTGTTGACGATTCTGAAATTACAAGACATGCATTGCAAAGTTTTTTTCTTGATTGCAACTTAAATGTTATTACTTGTAACGATGGTCTGGAAGGTGTGCAAAAAGCTTTAGAATACAGACCTGTAATTATTTTTCTCGATTTGCTTATGCCAAATCTTAATGGCGTTAAAATGCTGCAAGTTATTAAAATAATGGATGATTTAAAGCATATTCCTGTTGTGGTAATAAGCGGAAATACAAACAAGCGAAATGTTTTAGCTGCTATTGAAGCTGGTGCAGAAAGAGTTATTTCAAAACCGCTAAAAAAAGAAATTATTGTTCAAGTTGTTAACGAAATTTTGGGAAAAGATTTCCTTGTAAAAAACAGAGGCGAATCAAAATTTTCCTACAAAGAGAACGATGAGCTTACTCAACAACTTCGTAATTTTTTCCTAAATAGTTTTCCAGAAAAAGAAAGAGGAATTTTAGACTGCTTTAAAACAAAAAACACAGAGCTTCTAAAAATGATTACTCACGAAATTTCAGGAACCGGAGGCGCTGTTGGCTATCCAGAACTTACTACCTTAGCTCGCGAAATTTATGGAAGATTAATGGAACCCAAAACTAACTGGGAAATTATTGAACTAAAATATGATGAAATTTTTGCGATTGTTAGAAAAATGAAAAATTCATAGAGGAAAAAAGATGTTATTTGTTGGTATACTCGTTGTGTTAGGTGCTGTTATAAGTGGTTTTGTCCTATCGGGTGGAGACGTTCATTTGTTATTGCAACCTTACGAAGTGCTTGTTATTGTTGGAGCAGCTATTGGAAGTGTTATTATAAGTACTCCAATGCCAATGATAAAAAAATTAGTAGCAGGAATTACTGGGGCAATTAAAGGTTTCCATGTTTCAAAAAAAGATTATTTGGAATTGCTAAAATCTTTTAACGAACTTTTCTTGGTTGCTCAAAGAGATGGACTACTTTCTATTGAATCTCATATAGAAAACCCTAAGGAAAGCACAATACTTTCACAAAACAAAAAATTTGTTTCCGATGATTTTGTTTTAGATTTTTTCTGCGACTCTATGAAAGTTATGCTTACTGGTTCTGTGCCTCCACACGATTTGGAAGAGTTGATGGACTCTGAAATTGAAACTTATGAAATTGAAAATGAACCAGTTGCAGGTACCGTTGCAACAATGGGCGACGCATTTCCTGCTCTTGGTATTGTGGCTGCAGTGTTGGGTATTATTATAACAATGGGCTCAATTAACCAAGGTCCTGAAGTGGTTGGTCATCACGTGGCTGCCGCACTTGTTGGAACTTTTTTGGGTGTACTTTTGGCTTATGGAATTGTAGGTCCAATTTCAGTTAAAATGCATCACGATATTGCTGACAAAAAACGACACCTTGAAACTATTAAAACAGCAGTTCTTGCTTATGCTAAGGGAAATCCTCCAATAATAGCTCTAGAAATTGCTCGTAGAACTATTTTTAGTGAAAACAGGCCTACTTTTACTGAACTTGAAAACTACTTAAGAGGAAAGAGCTAATAGCATGGCTGACGATAAACAACCCATTATTGTTAAAAAAATAATTAAAAAAGGCGGTCACCATGGTGGTGCTTGGAAAGTTGCTTATGCAGATTTTGTTACAGCAATGATGGCACTATTTATTGTCCTTTGGATTTTAGGTCAAGATCAGGAAGTTAAAGAGGCAGTTTCAGGTTATTTTAGAGACCCTGTGGGTTATTCTCTTAAAAGTAGAGCTATGATTGATAATACTAATTCAAGTATGCAAATCACTTCTATGAATCAGAAAGATTTAGAACGAATTAACAAAGAAGAGGAAGAAAGACGCTTTGAAGAAATGAAAGATGATTTAACAGCAGAGTTAAGCGAAGACCCAAATTTTGTCCCATTTCTTGACCAAATGAAAATTGAAATGACTAATGATGGAATGCGAATTGAAATGCTTGAATCTGAAAATGATGTTTTTTTTGAGTTAGGTAGCGCGGTTTTAAGCCCCAAAGCACAGAAGTTTTTAGAATTAGTTGCTTCAAAATTAGCAGTATTTCCAAATAAAATTGCAATTGAAGGACATACAGATGCCCGTCCGCTAAACAGTGGTGGAACTTATACAAATTTTGAGCTAAGTACCGATAGGGCAAATAGTGCCAGAAGGACTTTAGTTAACGGTGGTGTTTCATCAAGCAAAATTGATGAAATAATAGGATTTGCAGATAAAAGATTAAGAGATAAAGATAATCCATATAGTGTTGTTAACAGAAGAATTAGTATTATTTTAAAATATATTGATAGATAAAACATCAAATTTGAACTAGGAATAAATATTTAAAATTCCATATTATTATTTGAAATGTGAAAATTTATGAAAAAGAAAATTATTATAATGGAAGATGACCTCTTTTTAAGAGAATTTTATACCTTTGTTTTTAATAAAATTGGTTACGATGCAGATATTCTTGAAGATGGAGATGTTTTTTTTGAAAAACTAAATGCAAATAAATATAATCTTATTTTAATGGATTTGAGTCTTAAAAACACTTATCTTAATAATCAAAAAGTTGATGGAGTAACAATTTCGCGGCTTGTTAAAGGAAATGAGCTTTTCAAAAGCATTCCAATAATTCTTGTTACGGCTCATTCTGTCGATTATCATTCCAAACACTTGTTTTACGAGAGTTTAGCAGATGAGTATATAATTAAGCCAATTAGTGATGTGCGACAATTTCTTGAAAAGATTGATGCTGTGATGGAAAAATATAATTAAATTTGAAAGCGAATGATGGAAGATATTAGAGAAAAAATTCTTATTGTTGAAGATGAGCCAGATACAAGATTTATTCTTGGCAAACTGTTAGAAAAGGAAAACTACGATGTGGTTTCTGTTTCCAATGGGGTAGAAGCTCTTAAAAAATTAGAAACTTTTATTCCAAAAGTTATTGTAGCTGATTGGACAATGCCACAAATGGATGGTCTTGAACTTTGCGATAGAATTAAACAAAAAGAGAAGTTAAAATCTATTTATTATATTATTTTAACTGCCCGCTCTTCAGTAAAAGATAGAGTTAAAGGGTTAGACGTTGGTGCTGATGACTTTTTGCTTAAACCAACTGAAAATCAAGAACTTTTGGCAAGAATCAGATCTGGAATAAGAATTTATAATTTACAATCAGAATTAAAACATTCTGAAAGAGAAAAAGCATTATTGGAAATGGCAGCAACAATTGGACATAATCTTAACAACCCATTAGGCAGCTTAAAACTTTTTGTTTCCGATTTGTATTTACAACTTGAAGAAAAAAACATAAAAAACTTTAGTGAGGATTTTAATTTAATAAATCAAGCTATTGAAAGGATAAGTGTGTTAGCAAAAGACTTGGCAAAACTCAAAGATCCGCAAGCAGAAGTATATGTGTCAGATACTAAAATGATTAAACTAAAATAAATTCAATTATTTGTAAAATTTTACGATAGTAAATAATATGTTAGAACGCATTGGCAACATATCGTTAGAAATAGATTTCAAAAAATCTAAACGTGGAAAATACTCACATGCAAAAGGTGGGGTTTTTGAAAATGCCGCTTTTAAAGCAAATGATTCCATCTCGTTTTCACCAGCGTCAAAATATTTATCACGAGCCAATTGGTTACTAAAGGAATTTAATCACTCGGCAGAGGATAAAGTTTGGGTTGAGTTTATTTATGGCGGATATTATTTTGAGGTTAATTTAGATATTAAAAACATAAATTCAATGGAAACCATTAATTATTCTATACGAAGAGAAGATCCTTTAAAACTTGAGAATGACCAAATAATTGCAACTATTAGAGCTTATATCGGTGAAGGAAATGATTCAATGCCTTTACAAAGAGAATTGAAAGGGTTAAATCAACTATTCCAACGATTTTTTTCTCTTAACTTAAAAAATGAATTAAATATTTATAATTACGAACTAATTGATACACTGTTGGATGGTATTTATTCCACACTTCAAAATGATTTTACATACTTAAATTGTATTTTAATCAATTTTTTAGAAAAACAGACGGATAGAAAATTAAACATTTTGTTAAATAAAAATAAAAGAACTACCGATTTAAATATACTTAAAATAAAGCCATTTTTGAATCCAAAGAATGGAAGTTTTTTGTAATCAATTAATTTGTATAACAAAAAAACAATAAATCTAAATAAATTTTGTTCATAGCCAAATAACGAGTTAGTTTTTATTAAAAAATATCTTATCTCATTAAAAGCTATTTAATCTAATTAAAAAACGAATAGAAAATTGGACAGACATTTAATAAATAATATTGAAATAATAAACCAAAAAGCTTGGTTAATTGTTGATTCTTTAGGTAATATAAAATTTAGCAATGAAATATTTAAAAAATTATTTTTGCTTAAAAATGAAAATAATTTGAAACAGCTTAATTTTGAACCAGATTTATCCCTAATAATAACAAAATTTTCCGAAATTGAAATTACTAGTTTTGATAACATATTTATTTATGAAGAGAACAACAAAATAAGTAATTATAATATTGAAATTGAAAAAGTTCGACTTTCCAATTCTGTTTATTTTATACTGGTTTTTACTCATTTAGAAGAGCAAAACAATATTGAAGATAAAATTAATAATCTTCATTTTGCTTTGGAATATGGAAGAGTTCCGGTTATGATTTTTGATAGCAATGGAATGATTTCTTTTGCAACCAATACTTTTGAAAAAATTCTTGATTTTGAGCTTGATAATATTTACCACAATCATATTTCAACTATTATTTCAAAACATTTATCAAAAGAAAAGTTCGCAAAATTAGAAAAGGCAATTGAAAATGGGCGACAATGGAGTGAAACAATAGAGCTATTAATAGCAAATGAACAAAAATTTTATTTTGAATTAAAGCTTAATCCAATACTTAATGAAAGTGGTGCTATTCTTAATTTTGTATTAACTGCTCACGATATTACGTATTATATTTCCAAAAATGAACTTACCCAAAAATCAGAGAACAGGCTAAAATCTATTATCAATAATATTTCTGATTTGTTAATAATTCTTAAGCAATCCAATGATTTTCTCCATTATGAAAATGGAAATGATAACTTTTTCCGAACTTTTAATTTAAATAAAGAATCAATTTTTCAAAAGAAATTTGAAGATATTGTTCCTTCCAAAATTGCTCTTATAGTTAATAAAGAGATAAAAAGATTGATAAAAAACAAAGAGCATAATTGCAAATTTGATATTGAAATTGAGGGAAGGTATTATGCAGGGCGAATTGTTATTATTGAAGGTGTTGATTCTATTGAAAATTTATTTGTTATTAGCTTAAAAGATATAACAGATGAAAGAGATAAGCAAAATCAACTTGACAAATTATATAAAAAAGAACTCCAAGTAAATAGACTTAAAACAACATTCCTACAGAATATGTCGCACGAAATAAGAACACCTTTTACTGCAATTATGGGCTATTCTGACATTATGGTGGAGAGTATTGAAGACAAAGATTATGATACTGTTGTTGAAATTACCGAGTCTCTTAAAGGGGTTTTAAACAGAGTCATGAATTTATTCGAAAACATTCTTGTGGTTTCTGAAATTGAATCGGATGAAGTAGTTTTAGAGAGTGTTTTAATGAATTGTAATCAAATTCTAAAATCTGTTTACACAAAAAGACTTCCAGATGCAAAATATAAAGGACTAAAAATGGAGTTAGACCTTGATACGGAAGATTATTTGTGTGAAATTGATTGGATGAAGTTTGAGCGCATCATGCTTAATTTGCTTGATAATGCAATTAAATATACGGATTCTGGGGAAATCAAAATATCTTCTAAAAAAACAAAGGAGTATGTTACAATAACTGTTGCCGATAGTGGTTTGGGTATGAATGAAACCATTATTTCGAGATTGCTTGAGCCATTTGTTCAAGAAGAACCTGATGGGCATTCTAGAAATTATGAAGGAGCAGGCTTGGGGTTAACAATTGCATACGAATATACAAAGCTAATGAATGGTGAAATGAATATTAAAAGCAAAAAAAATGCTGGAACAGAAGTTTTTCTTAATTTTCCATTTAAATAAGCAGCAAATTTTGGAGGCAAAATGTCTATAATTGATTGGGATGAGAGCTACAGTGTAAAAATTAATTTAATTGATGGGCAACATAAAAAGCTTTTTGATTTAACAAACCAATATCATAAAGCCTTTACAGAAGGAAGATCACAAAATGCAATTAGGCAACTAATTGATGGTTTGCTTAATTATGCAGCTGTTCATTTTGCCACAGAAGAAAGATATTTTTCAGAATATGGATATCCTGAAACGGAAAGCCATAAACACGAGCATAAAATATTTAATGCCAAAATTGCCGAATTAACGCGAAAAAGAAAAACTGGTGAAGCAATTGAGCACGATGAAGTTATAAAGTTTATGAGAATTTGGTTGGAAGGTCATATTAAAGGAACTGACCATAAATATATCGATTTTTTTGCTAAAAATGGATTAAGATAATTTATCGTCGCTTATTTTTTGCTTTTGCTATCTCATTTTGTAAAGCCCCAAATAAAATTGTTTCACTAGTTGGGGCAATTGATCCACCCTTGCTTTCTTTAGTGATTCTAAACATTTCAATATCTTCTCTAATTACATAAGGAATTTGAGAAAATTTTATATATTTTTTATCCGGTCTAATTTCAAAAGCACCAAGAGAAAAAGTCCCAGCTTTTGATACAAGCCACAATTGAAACGACATTTCTGCTTCTAAATGAGGCATATTTTGTAATTGTAGTAATCCCTCGCCAGATCCAAGTGATACAAATAATTTTCCGCTTTCTTTTGAATTAGGATTAATTCCTTTCAAATTAACTAATTCAATATTTGGATTGTTAAAAAATTCGATAAACTCAATATTTTGATTAACAAAATCCTCAGTGCGCACAAGATCTGTTCTTAGTTTTGAAATTTTGTTTGCTAAATCCAAATTTGATGAATTTAGAATATCAACCGCATTTGAAAAAGAGTTATAAAATACAACTAAAGCAACAATAATAAATACTAAAAATGCCCAAATAAAAACAATACTTAAACGGTTGCTGGCTTTTTGTTGAGGTTGAGTTATGTTTAGTCGTGTAATATTCTCTTTTTTAGGAAGTGTTTTTAATGTCTTTTGTTTTGGAGAATCTTCAACAGGAATATTATTTGGTGCTTGTATTCGTTTTTCACTAACATCAAATATTTTTGTTGATGAATCGCGTTGAACAAAATTGGCAGTTCCTTTAATTCTTGTTTCTCTGCGGTTTTCAATTATTCCCTCTTTCATATCTTTTTGAATTTGGATTAGTCTTTTCCCAAGTTCATTTTTTACATCTGGGTCTGGTAAGTCAATATCTAAAATTGTTGGAATTAGGGCAATAATATTTTGCAAATCACCAAGTTCACCTTTGGGAAGTTTTCCATTGTGTTCAAAGTAGTCTCTAAATTGCTTAAAATTGGATTTATCCATGCAACCAAGAGCAAAAGCACTAATCATTTCTTTTACTGCATCATCAGCCATTGTTATCCACCAAGCAAATTTTCTTTAAGTTTATCAAGCGCCAAAGTTATTTTAGATCTAACAGTAGTAATTGGGATATTTAATTTTTCTGTGATCTGATCTAAAGTTAAACCTTCATAAAAAGATAAAACCAAGACGTATTTTTGGGCGTCGGTTAAATTATCAAGCGCCTCAGATATTTCAGGTTTAGCTTTTATTGCTGATTTAAGCGAAAGTGAGTCAATATTATTGTCCAAAACTGGCACAACAAAATAATCCTCGTATTTATCATCATTTTTTGCTAAATCACCCTTGTTTCGTAAATAATCAACAGCTTTATTTCTCGCAAGAAGTATAATCCAAGTATAAACATTTCCAGTTTTGAAATTGAATAAATCAATTTTCTTCCATATAGTAGAAAAAACATCTAATAAAATTTCTTCGGATGCTTTTTGATCGGTAATTATTTTTTTTATTAGGGAAAACAAAATAGGGGAATATCTAATGTAAAGTTCTTCTAAAGCTTTAGAATCATACTTTACAATGTTTTCGAAAATCTCTATGTCCGTAAGGTCTGTGTAACTATTCAATTCAGCACATTATATTATTTTTTACAATAATAATCTAACAAACTTAACTGATTAATAAAAGAGTTGATTAACAGATTGGGAGATAAAAAATTTTCTTAGTCCGATATATATTTTGTCTTTGGTATTGTTTCTGTCCTGGTTCAACGGAAAATGGACTTTTGTTTAATTTAAGACTGTAGAAACCTCTACAGAATTTTGTTTATAA
>PCUD01000161.1:0-4802 GCA_002786785.1 Ignavibacteriales bacterium CG18_big_fil_WC_8_21_14_2_50_31_20
ATTTGAATTCAACAGAAATACCTTCACCTTGGTTTATAATATTTTGAATTTTATTACTATTCATATTTTCAACAAATCATGTTCATGGTTTAATTACAAACTATTAATGACAATCCCCCCGAAGGGTGCCTATAGCAAAGATTAAAGATTAAAAAACTATTAAACTAATATCACTATCAAAATTTTTCCATTTTTCCATCTTTTATTCCAATATTCTCCCAAATGGATGCCTATGGCAAAGACAAAACAGATGCAAAACATTAAATCTTAACTGGTACTATAATGTTTCAATTTTGGTTTGTTATCTCACTAACAACATTTGCTATAGATGGTTGTTGTGATTTTATTATTTTACCGAGAATATGCTTGTGATGTGGAAAAGTTTCAATTTCTGGGTGATGAGGAGTATTGTCATATCTAAAGAGTAGTTGATTTTCGTTATTTTGATAGTGGTAACTATAACCAAGGTGCTTTAACATATTATTTTCAACAATTACCGCTTCACTTATCTCAAACAGATTTCCATTTTCAAAACGGATTCTAATTTTCAAATTAATTCTTTTATAACCTAAAACCTCTTCGTAATAATATTCAACATTGCAGTCTTTAAGATTCCTTATCGCTTGCTCTACTTCTTCAAAGTATTTATCCAGCTTAGGATGCAACACTATTTAGTGTCCTCTCTATATCTGATTTAATAGCAATATAATGCTGATAATCATTTGCCCATTCAATTATTTCTTTATCATCTTCTAGCTCACCTTTAGTAAACTTATAATAAAAATTTTCGGATATCAAATTATACTTTTTTTCATACAAACTAAGACGCTTTGATATATTAACCAAGGCATCCAAGGGTGAAGTATATGTAGTTCTTTGCTTTTTCATGGGTCTTTTCTTATTAACCTTTTATTTATTATCTTATCCCAAAACTCGCTTCCGCATTGTATTTTCCCCATACAAATCACCCCGATAAAAACTCGGGACAAGCGGGGGCAGTCTTTTTTCGATTATTTATTTTAGTCCCATAATAGAATCTTTATTAAAGAATAATATAAGATTTTTTTACAAAAAGAATGTATTTTTTATATTTTTACTTACAATCCACTTGTTTTTCATCCCAACTTACTCCCAAGGGGATTCCAATGGCAAAGACTATAAAAGCAACATCGTTATCAAAATTTTTTCACTTTGAACTTTAACCTTCTTGCTTTCCACTTGTCACTCATTCCATTTTTCCATCTTTTATTCCAATATTCTCCCAAAGGGATGCCTATGGCACAACTGGAGCTTTCCACTCTTCAACATTCCCACAAAACAGTCAACACACTATTATAATTTTGCATAGTAATATTTGCCTCCAGAATACGGATTTTTTGGTTACCGTTAAGGCAAAAATCCTCATTAAACCCCCTAATTATGCAACAGAAAATAACATTCTCTGTAAATTCGTCGAAAGTAATCATTTATGGAATTACTTAATATGACCATTTTTTATTGCTTTGCATTAGAATAAACTCTTATGATATAACGACTTATATAAATTGAGATTCTCCAATGCATAATCTGGGGTAAACCATGCAAAAGCGGGAATATCTTCTTCCTTTGGTATTTCTGCAAAATTACGTTTCATTTGGTCAAAAGAACATAAATTAAGTTTATAATTATGCATTGCTTTGTGTAAGTCAAAGGCGTAACTCATATTGTGTACTTTTGCCCCATTGCGTAAAAATATAGCATCAATATCCTTTGCAGATTAAATTCATTTATTTTGCTTTATATACTCAACAACTTTTTCTTCAATAAAACTAAAAACATCTTTTCTTTTTATTTCATTATTTGCAACAAATAGAATTGGTATTTCATCAACATCATCAAAACTAATTAATGCTTTTAGATACATTGTTTTAACAAAATTGGGATGTTTTTTTTAGCCCCTTCTATAAGAACACTCAGGTCTAATTGCTTTAATATAAAATAGATATCAACATAATCTTTAAATGTAGCTCTAAATAGAGCCAATAGTTTCATGATTCTAATTTCTTTAATTTGCGCTATATAAAAATACTCTGTAGCAATTAATGGATATAAATTTGAATATGGCAAATGAAAAAATGATAGCTTAACTTCATTGTCCAAAAGAATAGTAATTGTATCCTTTTCATTTTGAATAATTGCAACAGAATTATCTAAAAATATATTCTCTATTTGAGTTAAAAACTTTTCATTATCAAAAGGTTCAGAAGTAAAAAAATCAAAATCTACCGAAATTCTATGACCAATTTGTAAAGCTAATGCAGTACCACCTGCAAGATAAAAATCTTCTTTGAAAACTATTAATTTATCAAGTAGATTTCTTCTTTTCACATCCAGAACTTCAAAATGCAATTTGTTATCCCCAAAGTTCTTCATGGTCAGATATTTTTTTCCAAAAGATATAATTATTTTTAGATAAGAGATTACTGCCCTTACTATTAATCAGTACTTTTATCTCTTGTTGAGATATGTTTTTTAGAATAAATTTTATTGCGTCAAAATCTCCAAAAGAAAGCAGCCTTTTAATTACATATTCTTTATGAATTTTAAAATCCAAAGATGAATAATCACAATCCCAAAAGTACTTCTTAAATTCTAAGGGTAATTCATTCATAATATTTATCCATTAAAAATTCTTGATTTTCATAAAATAACTTTTCATCTGTATATAATTGCATGTTTTTACCAGATGATGCTCGCATCGTGAATCAACAGTTTTGCAATAATATTACATATATGCTCGGTTCAATTTCTCTTAACTTTGTTGCTTTAACGTCTTTATTTATAGCAAGTGAAACTGGAATTAACCCAAATTTACATTCACTAGCTCCTGATTCAACAACTACTACGGTTCTATCTTTTCCCCACTTTGAGCTTTACCTTCTTGTCCCATGAAATGCCTGTCCAGTAAAATGCCTGCCCTATGGAATGCTCCATCTTTTTATATTCCATTGGGGCATCTTTTCTATTTCACAGGGGCCTGTCCAGTGAAATGCCTGTCCAGTGAAATGCCTGCCCTATGGAATGCTCCATCTTTTTATATTCCATTGGGGCATCTTTTCTATTTCACATGGGATTTTATCTTTTCTATTTCACATGGGCCTGTCCAGTGAAATGCCTGCCCTATGGAATGCTCCATCTTTTTATATTCCATTGGGGCATCTTTTCTATTTCACAGGGCTTCTGGTTTATTATTCCATTGGGATTATCCTTTCTACTTATCTTCTCGGGTTGAGGGATGAGTTTTAGATTATTATTTGCCACGAATGCGCAAATAAAAGAAAGGCAACAATAAACGTCTAAAAGATCTGAAAAGTCTTGTCATAAGAATATTAGAATTTACTTTTAGAATCTAAAAATTCTTGATAATCCTTAAATTTTGTAATACCTTGCTTTTGTTTTTTGCTGGATAATTTACTCCAAAAGGCAAAATTGTTTTTCAAAGCAACATAATATTTATCATCGGGATTTAATACCCACAATCCTTTAGAGGCATCGTTAAAGGTGCTATATTTTTTAATTGGCATTATTGTTCAACTTCGATTTTATAAACTTTAAATCCAATTGGTCTATTTCTCTATATGTTTTTTCTTTAAGCATATAAAGCGTCTTCAAATTGGCAAACTTAATTTTTATTCCATCTATTATTTTTATATCATATTCTATATCAGAAAAATCGAATCGATCACCCAATTTTGTAATAACATCAATAGTAGTTGACTCTTCGGAGATGTATCTTATAACCGGATACTTTTTTAGCTCTTCTAAAGTTATTTCATAAATATCATTATCTTTAAAGGTTTCAAAAAGAGAGGCTTGCAATTTTTTAATGTTATCTTCATTGGGGTTAACAAACAAATCAATGTCTTCAGTGTTTCTTGAAAATCCGTGTAGATTAATTGCTATTCCACCAATTACAACATACTCAACATCTTTCTTTTCAAACGAAGCCATTAACTCTAGAAATTTATTAAAAACGCTTTCCATTTATTGACCATTGTTTAATCCGACAACCCTGAATATATTTAGCTTTAATCAGCAAAAGAGTTGTTCAAAATTCTTAATTACAAAAATACTTCTTTTCTCCCCGTCTCTTTCCAAGAGAAGGGGTGGAAAATCATTGTTTTTCACAGTTTTTAAAAGTCCCTCTCTTTTTAAGTCAACGATCCCGCTATGCGGGGAGATGGATTTAGGGTGAGTTCTTTATTTTTCACACAGCCTCTTAAGTCGTGGGCTATAAAAAACGCCACTTATCAAATAACCGTTTCAACGGTTTATATTCAATTAAGAAAAGAACTATTATTGATTTTGTACTACTTCGCTTCTACCTTTTGTCACTTTGAGCTTTAACCTTCTTGTCCCATGAAATGCCTGCCCAGTGAAATGCCTGCCCAGTGAAATGCTTTTATCTTTTCTATTTCACATGGGATTTTATCTTTTCTATTTCACAGGGCCTCTTGTTTTATATTCCATTGGTATTATCCTTTCTACTTGTCACTCATTCCATTTTTCCAAAATTCCAACATTCCATTTTTCCATCTTTTATTCCAGTATTATCCCAACGGGATGCTCAAAGGGAGTCTTACAGACCTTTGGCACAACAAGAGCTTTCCACTCTTCAACATTCCCACAAAATAGTAAGCACACTATTATAATTTTGCATAGTAATATTTGCCTCCATAATGCGTTTGTTTTGGTTACCGTTAAACCTGGATAATGCAATAGGATTAAAATAAACAATTTTAGAAAAAGAACAATCAATATAG
>PCUD01000161.1:4851-7161 GCA_002786785.1 Ignavibacteriales bacterium CG18_big_fil_WC_8_21_14_2_50_31_20
CCACTCTTCCACATGTCCCCGTGGAATGGGAATCATATTATCCCCCAAGGGGATGCTCCATAGGAGTCTTACATATCTTTGGCAAAGACGCAAAGAAAGTCAATTACGCCTTGAAGCGTAACGCCTTGTGGGGCAATTATAAATTTGCTTTCAGAAACATTTTGAAAAATGGATCGGAAAATTCGTAACTATTTCCAAATTGCTCTATTATGCCTTCATCAATAAAGGAAGCAATTGCTTTTTGTGTTGTAGAACTTGGTCCAAGGTTATAGCTCTTTTCAACAGCTCGAGAAAAAAGTTCTGTTACTGAAGAAGCTAAAGCAAAGAGGACTTTTTTTCTATAATTGGTTTGTTTTAGAGTTAATTCCTAATAGTAGTCCGCCTTTAGTTCAACAACCGACTTAATAGCTTCGTCAACATTTATTTTCTTAACATGCATATCATAATTAATTACTTGCTGCCAAACTTCTGCAGCAATAAACTGAATATAATAAGGAATGGAATCAACCCTTTTAATCAAATATTCAGCAACTTCATTTGAAATTTCAATTTTATCAAGAGCAAATCTTTTAATTAAATATTCTGTGGAATCACTTATGTTTATTGCACCTATATTCATTAGCAAAGCAGAATTATAAAATGCTCTATTTTTATTAGAAAACATATCTTTAAGCAAATGTGTTCTGCTACCCAAAAATATGTATGATACATTTTTATGATGTTGTATTAAACTACGTAACAGTTTTTCGAACGATTCACCATTTAGTTTTGTTATTTCTTGAAATTCATCAAAAGCAATAATCCATTTATTATTACTTGTAGCAAATTTTTCTGGCAAATTTATTATATCTTCTAGTGTGGCTTCTTTATCGTTACCCTCAATCCACGAAAATGAAAATTGTGGATTACCAACATTATCGAATAATACTGAAGGAACTATTCCTCTAATTAGCTTGGCAACCTTTTTAACTGTTTTTTCAATAGAAGAACTTTTTTTTTCAACAATTGCATTGGAAAAGTTTTTAATAAATACTTCACGAGAGTATATGCTCATAAAATCGATATAAACCGTTGTAAAGCCTTTTTTCTCTAATTCCTCAAAAGCTCTTTTTACTAAAGAAGATTTTCCATATCTACGCGGTGCATATAAAACAAGATTATTACCACCTTCAAGTGTATCTAAAATTCGCTTAAGTTCGTCCACTCTATCAAAAAAGTGTTTACCAGTAACTATTTTGCCATACATGAACGGATTCATTTTATAAACCTTAAATTATTAGCAAAAAGATTCAAGATACAAGCCAATCCTCCCGAAGAGGGATGTCTTTGGCAAAGACTATAAAAGCAACATCACCATCAAAAAATTTTCACTTTGAACTTTAACCTTCTTGTCCCATGGAATGCCTGTCCCATGAAATGCCTGCCCAGTGAAATGCCTGCCCAGTGAAATGCCTGCCCAGTGAAATGCCTGCCCAGTGAAATGCTTTTATCTTTTCTATTTCACATGGGATTTTATCTTTTCTATTTCACATGGGCTTTTATCTTTTCTATTTCACATGGGATTTTATCTTTTCTATTTCACATGGCTTTTATCTTATCCTCTAATTACCAGTAAGAGCTTCTAAATCAGCCAAATCTTTCTTTCGTCCAGATGCAATTTTATTTTTTATTAAATGTTCCTTTGATAAGAAGAAGGCGATTGTATTTCCAAATTTATGTTTAACTTTAGAGTTATATGCTTCGTCAAAATCCACGCCGGAGATAGAAGAAAGGATATCAATACGTACAGGAGGGACACCTAATTGAACTACCATATTTTCATTTGTTAAATCTTCAATAGAAATTCCAAGTCCTTCAAATCCAAACAACTTTAATACGGTTAATATTTTTTGTGCATTTTCTTCACTTCTATCAACAAAGAAATCAATATCTCCAGTATTCCTTGGTTCAGCATAAAGTGCTAATGCATAAGCCCCAACAATAAGATACTTAACTTTCTGATCTTTTAATAACTCTAAAAACTCTACGAAGTCTTTTTCTACTCTCATTGTATTCGCCATGTTTGTTGAAAAAGGTTATATATTGTTCTCTCAAAATCTGTATAGCAGAAAGTCTTTCTTCAACAGTTCTGTTTAGCCAAAACTGATTGTTTTTTTTGGACTCATCTTTCATTTCCACTATATTAACTACTTTTTCCATTTTCCTAGCTATTTATCTGTAATATAGTAATTGATTAACATATTGTAAGTATTCTGAATCACAAAAAGCTTGTCATCCCGAACACGCCTTTCGTGAGGGATCTCTAAAAAT
>PCUD01000161.1:7477-7895 GCA_002786785.1 Ignavibacteriales bacterium CG18_big_fil_WC_8_21_14_2_50_31_20
AAAAGACTAAAAATAGTACAATATCTTTGCTTTTATCTAGTTACTTATTCCTTCTATTTAAAGCTTCGCCACGTCAGTCACATTTTAATGAGCTTACAACATATAAATATAAAAAAATACAAAAGTGTAATTTTTTATTAAACAAAGATAATATAAAAAAATGAATTTTGAACAATGAAACAAGATGTATTCTCTTATTTAAAAAACCCAATTGCTCTCTCAAAAATCATTAGCAAGTATAACAAAAAACCTAATGTTTTCAAAACACTTTGTCTAAAAAATCAACAAAGAAAAACAAGAGATAAGTTGAAGGATACAAAATATTAAATCAATTTAAGTTTCAAGATATTTTACTTTGATATTGTTTCTGTATGAATAACAGTGTTTTGGGGAGAGATTTCTCTCTACGTTCGAAATG
>PCUD01000115.1:0-20786 GCA_002786785.1 Ignavibacteriales bacterium CG18_big_fil_WC_8_21_14_2_50_31_20
AGCACTTGGCGGTGCTTCAGGCGGTTGTATTTCTGGCAAAAAGGAAATTGTTGATATGCTACGCCAACGAGCACGTCCTTATTTGTTTTCAAATTCGCTCGCTCCGGCAATTGCAGGTGCAACTCTTGAAGTTTTGGATATGCTGCAATCATCATCCGAATTGCGTGATAAAGTAATGAAAAATACCAAACGATTTAGAAAAGGAATGACAGAAGCGGGATTTAGAATAGTTGAAAGTGAACATCCAATTGTTCCAATTATGCTCGGTCATTTGGAAAATGATGCTCGTCTTTCGCAAGAATTTGCAGCTAAACTTTTAATCGAAGGTATTTATGTTGTTGGATTTTACTTTCCGGTAGTTCCAAAAGGAAAATCAAGAATTAGAGTTCAAATAAGCGCTGCTCACTCTGAAGAAAATATCGATTTTGCAATTGAAAAATTTACCAAAGTTGGAAAAGAATTAGGAATAATTTAGTTGTTGGGTGGAATCAATAAAATGAAACTACCCAAACTTATTATGGAATAAGCTATCGTATTACATTCCAAAAAATACAATAGTAAGTTAAAACTGAGGCAAAATTATGAGTAAAGAAGTTACAAAAAGTACACGGACAGTTTTTGAGCAAATCAAGCGAGTTGACGAAAACGGAAACGAGTTTTGGACTGCGAGAGATTTGTTTAAAGTATTGGAGTATATAGAATATAGAAACTTCAAACCAGTAATTATAAAAGCAAAAAGAGCCTGTAAAAATAGTAGTTATATTGTTGAAAACCATTTCGTGGAGGTAAACGAAATGGTTCCAATAGGTTCTGGAGCCGAACGCAAAACTGAAAACATTAAGCTTTCGCGTTATGCTTGTTATCTAATTGTGCAAAATGCAGATCCGAATAAGGAAGTAGTTGCACTTGGGCAAACATATTTTGCTGTTCAAACTCGTATACAAGAAATTCAGCAAATGGATAAGTACAATTCATTAAATACAGAAGATGAAAAGCGACTTTTTTTGCGTAATGAATTAAAAAGGCATAATTTACAATTAGCTGATGCAGCAAGAAATTCTGGAGTTATTTCTCATTGTGATTATGCAATATTTCAAAATCATGGTTACAAAGGGCTGTATGGTGGGCTTGACGCAAAAGCAATTCACCAAAATAAAGGTTTAAAGAAAACTCAAAAAATACTGGATCATATGGGAAGTACTGAATTAGCTGCAAATCTTTTCCGTGCAACTCAGACAGAAGAAAAATTGAAGCGTGAGAACATAAAAGGCAAAAATGAGGCAAATAAAACTCATTTTGAAGTTGGCAAAAAAGTACGTCAAACCATTAAGGAGCTAAATGGAACAATGCCAGAAGATTTACCAACAAAAGAAAGCATCAAGAAATTGGAAGACAAATCAAAAAAAATAGGAAAGAAATAAAAAAAGCCGAAAACGTAATGTAATCGGCTTTTTTATTATAATAAATTTAAATTTTTGTGTTTGAATCAAATCCGTTAAATGATAAGAATAAGTGAAAATATTTGTTGGCTGTTGCTAATTTAATAAGTCAGCAACCCTTTAAAAGAGAAAAACCCTCAAAACAAAAAGTAATGAGGGTCTGTTGTAGCGGGGTCAGGACTTGAACCTGAAACCTTCGGGTTATGAGCCCGACGAGCTACCAATTGCTCCACCCCGCGATATAATATTTTAAAGAACTTTTGGAATATGAGCCAAATAGCTACTTCCAATAAGACAGAATTACATTCTGAATAAATTTTAGATAACAAAGATAGGTATTGGCACGATAACTGTCAAGTTTTAAGCAGCGAATTAAAAATTCACTCTATTTTAGTAATTTTGCTTATTTTAGTTAAAAAGGAAAATATTACTTGTTAAAAGGTAAATTATGTTAAAATCTCTTCTTATTAAAGATTATGCATTAATTGAAAATATTAATGTCGAATTTGGCAAAGGATTAAATATTATAACTGGTGAAACAGGTGCTGGAAAATCAATTTTAATTGATGCGATGGGACTTTTGCTGGGTGAGCGGGCGTCAACTCAAGTTGTAAGAAAAGGTGCAAAAAAATCTATTGTTGAAGGAATTTATGATGTATCATCAAACAAAAAGGTTGAAAATTTGTTGATTCAAAATGATATTGATTATTTTAACGAACTAATTGTGCGAAGGGAAGTATCATTAGAAGGTTCTAATAGATGCTTTTTAAACGATACACCTACTTCACTTGCTTTGCTAAAAGATATTGGAAATGTGCTTGTTGATTTGCACGGACAACACGAGCATCAATCGTTACTTAGAAGCGTTACTCACATTGACTTTTTAGATGAATTTGCTGAACTATCTGCTCAATTAAAGGAATATAAAGATGAGCATGCAAAGCTTGGTGAAATTGCTAAGGAATTATTTGTCCTCAAAAACAAAGAAAATTCATTAAAAGAGGAACGTGAATCTTATGAATTTCAAATTAAAGAAATAGATGCAATTTCTCCTCAACCAAATGAAGAAGTATTATTAAAAGATGAATTAAATATTCTTCAAAATGCAGAAAAGTTGCTTTCCCTAACTGAAGATATTTACAATAGAGCTTATGAAAATGAAAATTCTGTACAGGATAATTTGTCAAAAATTCAAAGTAGTTTAATTGAACTTTCTAAAATTGATAATTCTTTTTCTGAAATGGTTGGTGAAGCAGATTCTGCAATTGTAATCATTAATGATATTGCAGATTTTACTAGAAGCTATAAGTCCAAAGTTGAGGACGACCCAAATAAATTGGAAGAAATTAGAGAACGACTTGGAGCACTTACTCTTCTAAAAAAAAGATATGGTGGAACTTTAGAAAAAGTTATTGAACATCGTGAAAATATTGGAAAAGAATATGAGATTACTTCTAATTTTAATGATAAAATTGCGCAATTTGAAAATGATTTAAAAGCAATAAGAAAATCAATTGGTGAAATTGCAAAGAGAATATCTGAGGTAAGAAAACTTGCTTCCGAAAAAATTAGAGAAGATGTTATTAAAATATTTGCTGATTTAGGTATAGCAGATGGAGATTTTAAGGTTCAAATTGTTAATAATAAAGCAAACGAAAGTTCTGCAAATTATATAATAGTTGATGAAACTAAATTTAAATTTAACTCAAAGGGTTATGATGAAGTGGAATTTTTACTTTCCACAAATCTAGGAGAAGACTTAAAACCATTATCCAAAGTTGCATCCGGTGGTGAAGTTTCAAGGATTATGCTAGCTCTAAAAAGTATTTTGGCAAAATCAGATAAATTACCGCTTCTAATATTTGATGAAATTGATACTGGGGTTAGTGGAAGGATTGCTCAAAAAGTTGGTGCTGCATTAAAATCACTCTCTATGCGTCATCAAATTATAGCAATTACTCACCTGCCACAAATAGCATCTTTATCCGATTTGCATTTCTCAGTTGAAAAGAAAACAATTGGTACTCGTGTAGTAAGTTCAATTAGAAAATTGGATAATTCTGAAAAAATAAATGAGGTAGCAAAACTTTTAAGTGGCGAAGAGATTACTGAAAACTCGTTAAAAAGTGCTAAAGAATTATTGGGTTTGGGATAGCCCTAAATAATGGAATAGGATTAAAATTAACAATTTTAGAAAAAGATTAATCAATAAAGAAGCGAACTTGCCCCGATTTACTCGGTCTTAGCGTTTGTTCCCAAAAGGTTTAGTAAACAATGGCATAAACGCATAGAGCGAGTTAGCCGAATATGCATTAATGCTTTTCTAATGTATATTTTGGGATAACTGTAAACTTAAAAAATAATGATAAAAAAAAAGGTGTTCAAATTGAACACCTTTTTTTTATAAAACAGTACAATTAGTTACACATATCTTTCATTTCTTCAGGATAATCTAAGTCACTAAATTCTAAATCATAAACTGTTTTGGTAATAATTTCGGTATGTTCTAACCATGAACCATCAATATAAGCACCAAATGTGTATGATTCGCCTAATTTGAAACAAGCACTTATTTGTCCGTTAATAACTTGTCCTAAATAAGTCCAGTTGTAGTTATTTGTAGGACGAACATAAACAGAATAGTTGTTTGGATAAAATCTTGATTTCACAGTTCCATCACTATTATGACAAATAGCGGTAATTGTTGAACTAACTTCAACCATTCCATTTGTTTTTGTAATTGGGAATTCAACATCGGTCCCACATAAGTCATCAATTTGCATTTCTTCAAGTTTTACAGAAGGATAAACTGAATAGTCCCAAAGTTCAATCATAACAGGAACTTCTCTTGGTGCGCGATATAATTGTACTAATCTATCGTTGCCATAAACCCAACCACTATAAAAATAAGCACCATCAGAAATTCTTTTTGCTTTTAGCTGCAAATATGGAAAACAACCACCAGTAACATTAATACTAATGCCTTCATAACAAGCATCTTGGAACCAATCTAAATTCCAATATGATAAGTGATTAATAGTTGTAGAAACTTTATAAACACTTTTTCCATTAGCTGATTTTGCTAAAGCAGTTGGCACGGTAACTTCGCCTTCTTTAGTCCAAATTCCGGTTTCTTCATCATAACTCCATAAAGGAATTTTATCGCCAGGGGCAAGATTATTGCCTGTTTCTGGATTTAACAAATTAGCAGGAATATCGATATCTACATTAACTCCAGATCCAAATTGCTCAACTTTTGTCCCACCAGCAGTCATATCAATTGCTGTAAAGCCAGCGGTAACAAAACTGCCATCAACTCCGTTTGCTTCAACAGCAAAACCACCAGGAAATGAATTTAATGATTGCTCATCTTTTGGATTAAAATAAGTAACACGAGTTTTAACTTCGCCAGATAGTGCTGTTCCATTTTTATCTTTTAAAATGGTACCAGCAGGGATTGTTATTGTTGCACTTGCGCCAGAATTATTTTCAACACCAGAGTTAGCTACAATATTTGCAGTTGCACCAGTAGAGCTGCTTGTTGAGCCACTTGTTTCTTTAGAAGAAACACCAACTGGAGGAGCACTATAATTTGCTAATGAAACAGAATATGCAGAAGCACCTGGTGAAGTAATAAATAATTTAGAACTTGATGAAACGTAGCCATCAACATTTACAACTACAGTTAATTTAAAAGGTGTTTCTGGTGTTGGAATAATTTCATCCAAAACAGCAAAATTTAAAATACCAGAAGTAGTTGTTGCATTTGTAATCGGTTCATTTGTCATGGATATAATTTTACCAGCATTTACTCCTTCAAATGATACAGTTACTTTGTTTGGTTGAATTAAATTTTGTGTAGCACCATCATAAATGCTAAAAGATACAACAGTTGTTCTAGCAAGCGTTTTTACTCTAAGTTCTATTCCATCAACTGGGTTTTTTATATCGCAACTTGTAATAAAAAGCGAAAAAATAAAACTCAGAGAGAGGAATAAAAATGACAATTTTTTATTTTTCATTTTATTTTCTCCTAATTAAAATTTATAAGTTAAACCAAGTGATACTACAGGATACCATTTGAACCAAGATAAATTTTCTTCAAATTTTTGTTCCTGATCTTGTGCTGCTGAAGGTTCTAATAGTCCTGTAGCTGTTAAATCAACAATTGACCCACCTTGATAAATAGTTCCAATTTCAAATGTAAATCCTAATCCTGAATCACCACCAGTAGGGTTTCCAAAACCAAGACCAATATAAGGAGCAATTTTATTGAAGGAAATATTTGCATCAAGAGTTCCCAAATCATCAGGTGTATAAACATCACCACCAACAGTATATTCATCTTTTGGTGTTAGGGTTGCATCAATTTGATTAAGATTGATAAATACACCAGCTGTTAACCTAAAACCACTTGATTCAAATGGAAAATAATCACCTAAAGCTGAAATAGACATTAAGCCTACTGAAAATGTTGCATCGTAATCTTCTTCACCAGTAATATCTTGGTCAAGAGTAAAATAACTAAAACCAACATGTGCATTAAATTGATCTCCAAATGAACGGTATACCTCAACATTTCCGCCCAAAGTTGAAACCTTTACTGCAGTTGCCCATTCTTGCGCAAAAATATTAGAAAAGGCCAAACCAAAAAAAAGTATAAAGAGTAACGAATTTTTTTTCATTACTTCCTCCTTTGCTATGTGAATAAAATATTATTTACTTTTATAAAGCACTTAAAATATAGTAAAATATTTTTTGTAAAACACAAATTTGAATATGACGTGTATCACAAATAAATATCTATTAAAAGACCACTTCTCAAAGTAAGCAATTTCAATAAACTTTAATAAAATATATGACTAAATTTGATAATTAAATGCAAGTATAGTTAACAATTTTTTATCAACTATACAATAACAAACTGATGGAATAAATTTAAATTTTATTTCATAATTAAAAGATAAAAATTGAAAGAAATTGCCATATACATACATATTCCATTTTGTGACCACAAGTGCATTTATTGTGATTTTTACTCAATCACCAAAACAGAAAATGTTGATTTATTTATTGAAGTCCTTAAAATTGAAATTTTAGGCAATAGTAATTACTTAGGGAACAGCATAATAACATCTATTTTTTTTGGTGGAGGAACTCCATCTTTACTTAGTGTAAGTAAAATAAGTGAAATATTGGAAATGTTATGTAATAACTTTAATGTGTCTAGAAATGCCGAAATTACATTAGAAACAAATCCTGGGACAGTGAATTTCCAAAAATTAAAAGATTTTAAGAAGGCTGGGATAAACAGATTGAGTATTGGTGTTCAGTCATTTAATGATAACGAATTGAAATTTCTAACTCGGATACATGATAAACAACTTGCCATTGAAACAATAAAAAACGCATCTGATGCGGGATTTGAAAACATTAATTTGGATTTAATCTTTAACCTTCCAAGACAAACTCGTGAAATTTGGGAATTAAATATTAAAACTGCAATCGAACTTCCAATTACGCATATATCAACTTATAGTTTAATTTTAGAAAAAGGAACTATTTTAAATAAATTAGTTATGGATGGAAGAGTAAAACTAAATGAAGAAGATTTTGATGCCTCGCTTTATGAACTAACAATTGATTTTTTGAGTAAAAATAACTTTGACCAATATGAAGTCTCAAATTTTTGTAAATCTGGGTTTGAATGTTTACACAATCTCGCTTATTGGCAACACAAAAATTATATAGGATTTGGACCATCGGCACATTCATTTTATGAAAATAAAAGATGGTGGAACTTTTCTGGTGTGAAACAATACATAAATAGAATAAAAGCAAGTGGAAATGCAATTTGCTCGGAAGAAATATTAAGTTCAAGACAATTACTTGATGAATATGTTATGTTGGCATTGCGCAGTAAGGGTTTAGAATTATTAAATCTTGAAAACAAATTCGGAAAACAGTGGCTCAATAATAACAGAAGCTACATAAACGAACTTATTAAAAATAAGTTTATAATTGAGAAGGAGAATTTTATTAACTTTACACCTAAAGGATATTTGCTCTGCGATGAAATTCTCTTGAAATTTAAGTAGTAAATAAGTTAGTTCTTAAAATAAAATATTCAGAAACAGTTATAATTCAAAAAACACAAAAGTTAATATGAAAAAAATACAACTACATTGGCAAATTTTAATTGCTTTATTTATTGCAATTCTTTGGGGACTGTTTTTAACAGAATATACTTACTTAGTTGATTGGATGGGGGTAATATTTCTAAGGGCTTTAAAAATGATTATTATCCCGCTTATTTTTAGCTCAATAGTAACAGGGGTTGCTAATATTGGAGATGCTGAAAATCTTGGCAGATTGGGTGTAAAAACTTTTTCATATTACATTGTTACTTCAACTCTTGCAATTGTAACGGGATTGTTTTTTGTGAATATTATACAACCCGGAGTTGGTGCTGAACTTGGTTTTTCAAAAATGATTGAAGGTCTTTCAACGGCAAAAGATTCGTTTGGGGATACAATTCTAAACATTATTCCACTAAATATTTTTAATGATTTTGCAAATGGTAACGTTCTTCCAATTATATTTTTTGCAATACTATTTGGATATTTTATAACACGAATTGATGAAAAACCTAAAAACATTTTAACCAATTTTTTTAATGCAATATTTGATGTTGTTATGCGTATCACAATGTTCATTATTAAATTTACTCCTTTTGGAATTCTGGGTATTGTTGCAAAAGTTGTTGCCGAGCAAGCAAGTGACAAAGAAGCATTATTAGCAGTTGGTGGAAGATTAGGTCTGTATATGATTACAGTAATTCTTTCACTTGGATTACACTTTTGGATCACACTTCCACTTTTGGTTAAATTTATTGGACACGTAAAACCTATTGAACATCTAAAGGCAATGAGAACCCCATTGCTTACAGCATTTTCAACCTCATCATCAAGTGCAACTTTGCCACTTACAATGGAAGCAGTTGAACATAATTCAGGTGTATCTAATAAGGTTACTAGCTTTGTGCTTCCACTTGGTGCAACTGTAAATATGGATGGAACCGCACTTTACGAATGCGTTGCAGCAATGTTTATTGCTCAAGCTTATGGAATTGAGCTTGGGTTTGGTCAACAGATTATAGTTGTTATTACGGCTTTGCTCGCTTCAATCGGGGCTGCTGGAATTCCTATGGCTGGATTGGTTATGATATCAATAATTCTTTCAGCAGTTGGACTTCCACTGGAAGGTATAGGATTAATTTTAGCTGTTGATAGAATTCTTGATATGCTTAGGACAACAACCAATGTATGGAGTGATACTTGTGGAGCTGTTATAATTGCTAAATCTGAAGGTGAAGAATTAAAAGTATAATTAAAAATGGGAAATAAAATGGAAAGATTAAAAGATAAAATTGCAATAATCGGAAGTGGAAATATTGGAAGTGCAATTGCCGAAGGGCTTTTAGACGCAAAAATTATTTCTGCAAACAAATTAACCTTAACAAAAAGGAAGCTAGAAACATTAGGCAAATTTGAAAACAAAGGTGTTAAAATTTCTTCTGATAATATTGATGCTGTTAAAAATTCATCAATAATAATTTTAGCTGTAACTCCACAAAAAATGGATTTTGTTTTAGATGAAATAAAGGATTATATAAATCCGAAAAAACATTTAATACTTTCAATTATCACCGGAGCTGAAATTATTCATTTTAAAGAGAAACTGGGAGAAAATGTTCAAGTGGTTCGTGTTATGCCAAATACAGCAATTGCAATTAAAGAATCAATGACTTGCATTAGCGCTAATCACGAGGATGAACATGCTTTAAAAACAGCAGAAATAATTTTTAATACTGTTGGAAAAACGGCAATTATAAACGAGGATTTAATGATTCCTGCTACAGCTCTTGTTGCTTGTGGTATTGCATTCTTTTTGCGAGCAATTCGTGCTGCCGGACAAGGAGGAACTGAAATTGGTTTTCACGCCGAAGATGCAATTAAATTAGCTGCTCAAACTGCGAAAGGTGCAGCTTCTCTTTTAGCAAATGGTGGTTTTCATCCAGAACGCGAAATTGATAAAGTTACTACTCCTCAAGGTTTAACTATTACAGGACTTAATCAAATGGAGCATCATGGATTTAGTTCTGCAATGATTACTGGAATTGTTTCGTCCGCAAAAAGAGCAGAAACAATATTTAAAAAAGAAAAATAAATTTTAATCTTCTACTAATTAAAAAAATTGAGCCAATAATGCAAAAAATAATTCTTCTATCTGTTTTACTTCTCTCAACATATATATTTGCCGAAAATTATAGAAAAGTAAAAATTGATATTATTAATCCTTCCGAAATTATTGAATTACAAAAGCTTGGAATTCCACTCGAGGATGCTTATAAAAATAGAGATGGCTCAATTGATATTTTTCTAAATGAAAAAGAATTTACCAGCTTAAGCAGTACAAATATAAAATACGATGTAGTAATAGATGATTGGGAAGAATACTATAATCAGATGAAAGCACAAAATACCAACAAATTAAATAAACCTAATATAGATGCAAAATATCCAGTAAATGGTTTTACATTTGGTTCAATGGGTGGAAATTACACACTGAAAGAAGTTTGGGAAAAAATTGACGAGATGATTTCTAATTATCCAAACTTAATTTCTGTAAAAGATAGCATTGGAGCTTCATTAGAAAATAGACCAATTTATGCAGTAAAAATTTCGGATAATCCAAACATAAACGAAGATGAACCAGAAGTTCTTTATACTGCTCTAATTCATGCCCGCGAACCTGAAAGTATGATGCAAATGTTTTACTTTATGTATTATTTACTCGAAAATTATGGAACGGAAGCAGAAGTTACCTACTTGATTGATAATCGTGAAATGTATTTTATTCCAGTAATTAATCCTGATGGATATGCATATAATGAAGCCATTTCTCCCAATGGTGGTGGGATGTGGAGAAAAAACAGACAGTACAATAGTGACGGCTCTCATGGTGTTGACTTAAACAGAAACTTTGGATACAAATGGGGATACGATAATAGTGGGTCAAGTGCAAATCCATCTAGCGAAACTTACCGTGGATCATCAGCATTTTCTGAACCAGAAACTGAAACTATAAGACAATATTGCATAAATCATGATTTCAAATTGGCTCTTAATTATCACTCTTATGGAAATTTACTTATTACTCCTTGGGGATATATTCCAAAGGCTACGCCAGATTCAACTTTTTATAGCGAAATTGCCACCGATATGACGCAATTTAATAATTATCAATGGGGTTATTCTGAAGCTATAATTTATTCTGTTAATGGAGATTCTGATGATTGGTTTTATGGTGATCAATCTGAAAAAAATAAAATATTTGCCATGACTCCAGAAATTGGTAATTCAAGCGATGGATTTTGGCCAATTCAAGATAGAATTATTCCTCTTGCTATTGAAAATATGTACCCAAATTTATATTTGGCCTGGGTTGCTGGCGGATTTGTAAATACTCTCAATCATAGTTTTGACAAAGAATATTATTCTGCAAATGATACTGGGAAAATTAGTATAACCTTGAAAAACAAAGGTCTTGGAGATATTGATAATATAAAAGTTGTTTGCAGTATTAGTGAAAATGCCGAGCTCATAAGTAACTCGAATTTTAATGTAGGAAAAATATTATCTCGCAGTGATTTATTTATTGATAATATTTTTGAATTCCAGGTTAAAGATTCAACACATAATGGTGATTCGGTTTTTGTTGAAATAAAGTATTTTGCGGCGGATTTGCTTATTACAACTGAAGATTATTCATTTATTTTAGGAACTCCAAAAGTCCATTTTATCGATTCATTAAATGTACTTGATAATTGGACTGCAACTTCAAACGGTGCAAACAATTGGGAATTAACTTCAAATAGTTTTTCTTCTGCACCTTTTTCAGTCACGGATAGTAAATTTGGTACTTATGCTTCAAATTCTAAATTGTCCTTAACTTCCAAAAATGAAATTAGTTTAAAGAAAATTTCTAACCCATTTTTGAAATTTAAGACTAAATACAGCATTGAATCTGGATGGGATTATGCTCAAATTATGGTTAGCACAGATTTAGTATCGTGGGATGTGGTCGGAGGTGATAAAGCAAAATATGGTTCTGGAAATTTCCAACCAAGTAATGAGCTAATTTATGATGGTTTTCAAAACGATTGGATTACAGAAGTAATAGATTTAAAGAAATTTGGAAATCAACAAATTTATTTGAGATTTGAATTAAATTCTGATGAATATGCCGAAGAAGATGGTTTGTATATTGACGATGTTGAAATTTTTAGTTTTTCCGACGAAGCTCTTTCGGTTAATGATAATTTAGAAGTCCCAACGGAATATTTGCTTTCACAAAACTATCCAAACCCTTTTAATCCAAGTACAAAAATTATATATTCAATTCCATTTGCATTAGGGTTGAAGCATACATCTCCTCTACAAAATACTGTTCTCAAAGTTTATGATATTCTTGGGCGTGAAATTACAACGCTTGTAAACAAAGTACAAAGTGCAGGAAATTACGAAGTTGTTTTTGACGGAAAAGAACTGCCATCAGGAATATATTTCTACAGAATTCAATCGGGTAATTTTACGAATAGCAAAAAAATGTTATTATTAAAATAGAAATTTATAGATGACTTTAATAGGTCATCTATTTTTAAAATTGTTAATTTTTATCCTATTCCATTATCAAGATTTAAAAGCTATCCATTATAAAAGCTATAGAAAGCAGCATTTAAATCTTCTTCTAAAGTAAAAACTCTATCTAATCCAGAAAGGATAAAAGTAGTTGTAGTCATTTTAGAAAGTTCAACAATTACCTTCATTTCTCTATCGTTACGACGCAATTGTTTAAGAAAAGCGACCATTACTCCAAGAAAAGTGGAATCCAAAAACTCAGAATAAGAAACATCTAATATTATTTTTTTACTATTACTTTCAAAAACCTCATTCAAAAATGCTTTGAAACTAGCTGCTTTATCAGAAGTGCATCTCGATAAATTTACAATTACAATTGAAATAAATTCATACTTAAAATGTTGAAATGGTTTTGTCCTATCGCGTTGTATTTTTAATGAATCAGGAAGTCTTGGTGATTTTTCCTCCTTTAACACATATGTTTGTTCAGCAATGGATTCTGGCTGAGTTTTTTGAGGAATATCTGCTGGTTTATATGTCGATTTTTGTGATTCAACAATCACTTTTTCTCTTTCAGTTTCAATATTTCTTTGCTCTTGTGCTCTACTATTTGTAAGCTCGGCAATAGATTTCAAAAATTCTTGTCGTTCTGTCTCTAATTCTTTTTCGTGTTGCTCAAGTGCTTCAGTTTCTTGTTGCAATTTTTTCTCAGCAAAAATTCTGTCTTTTTCAATCTCTGCTTCTTTAATTGCAAGCTGCTGCTCCTTTTTATCCAAAATACTCATTTGCATACGGAGTGTATCAGCAGAAATACTTTCTTTTTGAGCTAAATCCTGTGCTTTATTATTTAACATTTCAGTCATTTCATTTAGAGTCTTTTCCCTTTCTAAAGCATCTTTCAATGCAATCTTTGTTTCATTAAGCTCTTTTAAAGTGACTTCTAATTCATTTTCAATTTCCAACCTATCTTTTTTAAGAGTAGTTTCTTTTATAAGCCACTCTTCCTCGTATTTTGCTAATTTTTCGTCAACAGAAATTTGGGTATTTAATAAATTTTGCTTTTCATCAATTTCTTTAAATTTATTTTCAAATTCAATTTTTTCTTTCTCAAATTTTTCAAGTTTACTATTAAAATCAAATTCTTGTTTGTCAAAATCCACTTTAGCATCATTTAATTCAGATCTTTTTAACTCAACAGTTCTTCGCTCATTTTCTAAGGCATATGTTTTTTCTTCAAATTCTTTTAAAGAAACTTCCAATTTATGTTGTCTTTCTTCAAATTCAATTTCAGATTGAGCTAGTTTGGTTTCCTTTATTTCTAATTCAGATTCTCTTTGTAGAAAGGATTCTTCAATGCTTTGTTTATCAATCTTAAAGTTTTCCTTTTCGTCTTCAAGATTTTGTATTCTGATATTCAAATCCTTCTCGAGATCTAACAACTCAGATTCTTTTACCGATATACTATTTAGTTTTTCATCTTTTTCTTCTATGATTTTTATTTTATTTTCGAAATCGGCAACCATTTGCTGCTTTTTATTCTCAAATGCTTTTTGTTCATTTAATAATTTTTGTTCAATATTTTCAAGCTCTGATTCTTTTTCTGAAAGGGCTCCTTCTTTTTTTAATGCATTTTCAATTGCAGATTTTTTTTCTTCAATTTCCTTGAATTTATTGTTTAACTCTTTTTCTTTCTCTTCTAATTCAGTTTTAAGTTTCTCACTTGCTAATACTATTTCTTCTTTTTCTTCAAATTCTTTAAACCGCTCATTAATCTCTGCTTCTCTAGCAATTAATATTTTTTCTTTGTTCAGTATTTCGTCAACATATTTTGCCTGTGAGGATAATTGTTTTGATTTTTTAATTAAATCAATTTCTTTTAATGATAGTTCTTTAGCCTTTTCTATGGAATCATTTAAGTTTAGTTTGTCTCTTTCAATTATTTCAGCTTTTTTCTCTAATTCTTCTTCTTTTTCTTTAAGTTTTCTAAGTTCATTTTTTAATTTTAATTCCGCCTCAGCCTTAACTTCTTCTATTGACTTTTCATTTAACAGAAGAGCTTGCTCTTTTTTTTCTAATTCATTTAACTCATCTTGCAAAGATTTTTCAGCAAATAATTTTTCTTTGTGTAAATTTTCTTTCAACTTGTAAAGCTCAGTTTCTTGTTTGTAAAGCTCTGAAAATCGATTTTCAATTTCTTTTTCTGCGTTTTGTTTTTCCTTAATTATTTCTGTTTGAATTCTATTAAAATCTTTTTCAGAAATATCTTGTTGATTTTCATTTCCTAAAGAATTTGAAGAATTAATATTTTTACGGGGTTTTTGAGATTTTTTAGCAGGAAGAGGGAAATGTATATTATTCTTTAAATTATCAATAATAATCCAATCTTTAACAATTAAATTATTAAGTTCCTCCATTGAAACCATTATAATTTCTGTATCTTTTAGCGCTATGGCTTTAGAATTTCTTGTAATTGAATAATAATGCTCATCATAACCAAAAAAATCACCATCACTAAGAATTAGGGAATTAAGCTGGTCGTCTTTCAAAGTGGCACTTGAAATTAAATTTACTTCACCTTCCAAAATTAAAAAAATATTTTTGGTTGCATCACCTTCACGATAAATCGTTCTTCCTTCGCGATAAGTTGAATAATTTAAATTCAATTCACTAAGAAAAATGTTAGTAAATTGTGTGCCATTAAATAATTTATTTTGGTTTAATTGCATAATATACTACTAATTTAATTTAATCATTTAAGTTAAAATAAACTCCTGATTGTGATTTTTAAAATAATGTTTTTTAAGGAAATAATGAAGGATTAAAAAACACAAAAGTCTATTTTGTGTTAAACTTTATCAATTGGATTATATGATTTTCTTAGGTGAAATAGCTGCACTTTTTGCAGCTATTTTATGGTCGGTTAACGCTATTGTGCTTTCTGAAGCATTGAATAAAGTTGGTTCGTTCAATGTAAATATTGGAAGGCTATTTTTTGCATCAATATTTTTACTATTTACAATTATAATATTTTCATTGCCATACAATTTATATTGGCAACAATATTTATATCTAATTTTGAGTGGAATAATTGGATTAGTTATTGGCGATTTAGGAATGTTAAAATCATATCAACTAATTGGGCCACGATTAGGAATGCTGATGATGTCTTTCGTTCCGTCAATTTCTGTAATACTTGCTTTTCTGTTTCTTGATGAAGTTCTTACAACAAATCAGATATTAGGGATTATCATCACATCTATTGGTCTTGCAATAGTGATTTTGCAAAAAAAACCAATATCTGAGAAATTTCATTTTACAATAGAAGGTGGATTTTATGGATTAATTGCTGCGGTTGGACAAGCTGTGGGATTAATCTTTGCTAAAGAAGCTTTCAATTTCGCCGAGTTAAATGAGTTTGTTGCTGCCTTTATTCGCATTGTCTTTTCGCTAATTTTACTTATTCTTTTAGGCAGATTTTTGGGAATATCCAAAAATCCTATTAGAGTATTTAAGAATGATAAATCAGCACTTAAGCTAATTATTTGGGGTGCTATTTTAGGTCCTTTTTTGGGTATAACAGCAAGTCTAATTGCTATTTCAAACACTAATGTTGGCATTGCATCTACGCTTATGGCCACTGTTCCAATATTAATGCTTCCAATATCTAAATTTTACTACAAAGAAGAACTTACTCTTTTTTCTATTTTGGGTACCGTTTTTGCGGTTTTTGGAATAGCGGTTATATTTCTTTTTTAAATTAATGTACCCCGGAGAGGATTCGAACCTCCGACCTGCGGTTTAGGAAACCGATGCTCTATCCTACTGAGCTACCGGGGCATTAAAATTGAGAAAACAAAGATAATTAAAAAATAATTAATCACCGATTTCAAGTTGCATAATGCAGCATTTTTAATTTAAGTAATAATGGTTTAGATGAATATTTATTTGTAATTAAAATTTTAGTAAATAATTCGATAATTGTTTAAATCAAACAATTTAATGCGTAAATTCAATTTTTTTAAATATTTTTTTTCATGAGGTAGAATGGAATTTAAAAAAATATCAATTGAACTCTTTGAAGATGAAGCAGCTAAGCTTAAAAGTTTTCTAGTTTCTCTGTCAGATATTAGGAATTCTATTTCAGTGAAAAAAATGGAGGGAGGCAACGAGTCTAAATCAGACTTTTATATTTTTACTGTTGAAATGGATGCATTAAAAGAATTTGTAGTAAAATTAAGTAGGACTGACTTAAAAATTATTACACAAGAAGAAATAAATGAAAAATTAAAATCTACTATAAAAAGCAATGCGGCTTATAGCTCAGCCACTAATTCAGATATAAGTCCTGCCGAATTAAAAGCTCTTAAAAAAGTTAAAACAATTGAAGATTTTATAAAAAATGGTGAATATAAAGTACTACTTGATATTATAAAAGATATAAGATTAGAGCAAAATAAAAGAAATAGAGCAGAAACTGCTCTTCCGGCTGCTGTTAAAAGGGCTATTGAAATAAATTACGAAGAAGGACTTCAAAGTAAGCGAAGGGCTTTTATTTCCCTAGAAGAATTGACTGAAATATGTACAAATTCACAACTAAAAAATTTAAGACTTAATCACATAATTGAAAATGCTGGTTATAAAGCAATTGAAATTTGTATTAATTATAATGATTTTGCCGATGAGCTAATCAAAATTGCAAACAATATTAAAATGCCAAATATTATTAGTATGAAAGCTGTTATAAAATTTTCAGAAATTACACTTAGAGATGACAGAAATTTTAAATCGGATTTTGAAGCCGATATAGTTTATGCCGTAAAAAACACAAATTTGAGGTGGTTAAATATAGCCTTCGATTCAGTTGAAGAAGAGATTACAAATGAAGAAAAAGAACAGTTTAATAAATTTATGAGTTTCATAAAATTCAAAAAATTAGGGAATTAATAAATCTGGAATAAATAATTATTCCAGATTCTAAAAATATCGTTAAGCTTTCATTCGTAAACCATGTTCCTCGTGGATGAAAATCCAACTCACAACTTTACCAATATCAATTTTCCCAAAATTATTCCAATATTCTTTGTTTCTAACATGCAAAGAGCTTGTATCTTCATCAGGGATTAGCGTTGCTTCGTGCATCAAATCTTTTAAACGATTTTGCCATCTAGTAATATTAAATTCACGTAAGTCAACCCAGCCATCCGAAGCCCATAAATCAATATTATTTTCTGTAATTTCAAGTTCCTCTTTTCCACGAAATGGAGGAATTTTCATTAAATTTCCACGCAATAACGATTTTCCATCAGGCAGAAGAATTGGAATACCTATTGAAATTATTTCGCTTCGTAACTTGTTATCATTTTTCAATAAAAGATAAACTTTTTCTGATAAAACAGAAGCGTTAGTGTTCACAATTTCTTCCATCGTTCCCGCAACATGTCTCAACAGATTAATTTCGTGCAGTAATTTTGATAAACGGGGTGGTCCTAAAAGTTCAAAAGCCACACTTTCGGTGTCGTGAATTTCTTCGAGTTGTGCTAATTTTTTTACCGCAAAATTTTGCATAAAACCAGCTCTATAAGTTGGTGACATTGAGGCATTGTCCAAAGCATTTATTATGTCGTGCCCAGTGTTACCACCTTTTACCTCATAAATAATTGTTTTGGAAATTTCTTCAGGCGTTACAAATTCCATTTGTCCTTGTGCGGTTATTGCTTCAAATTCACCACGAGAAAATGTGCCATTTTCACCAGTATCAATAAAAACTGATTTTAGATTTTCGCCAGTACTTGTAAAAGGGGAATCCAATTTCAATTTAAGATTTTCCTTTAGCTCAATAGCACTTTCTATTGGAATATCAATCAATTCAATAGGTTTACCACCTTTGGAAACTTCGCCATAAACAATTTTCTTCCAGGCTATGGCAGCAGTTGGTTTAATTTCTTTGGTAATTGGTCCTTCAGGAGTTCTTCCCATTAAAAACAATAATAATGTGTGAGCGCCTGCTACTGAAGATTTACTTAATAAAACGCGTGAAGGTTTTTCTTCACTATGAGTGTAGGGAATATTTAAACCCATTCCTCCGGTACCACTTGTTCCAATTTTTACATACATTTTTGTCCCAAATTTGAACATTGATGCATATAGAATTTGAATATGCCTAATAAGCTGTGGAATATACTGATTGCACAGAAGTTTTTCGGTTAATACAATCATCGATTCTGCTGAAGGTTTTTCTTCAATTTTTTGCTGAATATCTCTGTACATCGTATAAAGATCTTGATAAGCAATTCCTGTTGCTGCATTAACGCTATCAATTATAATATCTGGTTTGTATTCGGAAAGCAATTTGTAAATTGAGGAATTGTGCAATATGTCATCATTTAACTCCTCCATTGTGTCGCGAAGTAAAATTTGTCTATTTTCTTTTTGTTCGAGAAGTTCGAGACGATTTGTATCTTTAAAATCGTGGCGAACAAAAATATTTCCCCACCAGGGAATAAAATAATTTTCTGGCAAATGGGGATAATCTCTTTTAAGATTAAACACTTGCTCTTCTGCTTCCGATTGCCGGAGCGAAGCAATAATAATTTGTTTTGGCTCTTCAACAATTAATTTGCGAGATAAGCTGTTTCCTACTAAACCCCATCCACCAAAAAGGAGAACAGTTTTGTTTCTAATATCCATTAAAACCTCGTTAAAATATAATTTATGTGTCTAAATTAAGACAAAGAAGTATTTGAGGCAAGTGAAAAATTTGGTTAAACCGAATATTTTTTATTAACATACTAAAATGAAAAATAGGAATAGAATAACGTGTTTACTAAATTTACAAATCAAATAAAAAAGATTAATGCCAAATGAAAATTTTAGAAATACTTAAACTCGACAAGATTAAAGTCGAATTTACTGGAACAACAAAAGAAGAAGTTCTAAACGAAATAATCAATTGTTTTATTGGTGACCCAAGGGTTTTGGATATTGAAAAAGTTCGTAATGTAGTTCTTGAACGTGAGAAAATTATGTCAACTGGTGTTGGTAATGGGTTTGCAATTCCTCACGGTAAAACAAATATGGTTACCGAAATGATTTCAGCTTTTGGAGTATTAAAAAATCCTATTGAATTTGAAGCTCTTGATGGAAACCCAGTTAATTTAATATTTTTAATTGTTGGAAATGAGAATGAAGTTGCCAAACACATAAAAATGTTAAGTCGTGTATCGCGAATAATGAACCAAGAAGATATTAGATCAAAATTAGCCAATTCTAATTCAAGTGAAGAAATATTAAAAATATTTGAATTGCAGGATAGCAAGTATTCAGAACTTTCTTAATTCCAACAAAAAATAAAAACTATGATTAAAGCTATAACTGGCACTAAAGATATTTTGCCAAGTGAAATTCAAAATTGGTATAATTTGGAAGATATTGTTAAAAATATTATGAACTCCTTTAATTACAAGGAAATTCGTACTCCAATATTTGAAGAAACACGTCTTTTTAGCCGTGGCATAGGTGAAGCTACTGATATTGTAAGTAAAGAAATGTACACTTTTATTGATAGGAGTGAAACAAGCGTTACATTAAAACCAGAAATGACGGCTTCTGTTGTGCGCGCATTACTTGAGCATTCTCTCGATAAACAATTTCAACTAAATAAACTGTTTTATATTTCTCCAATGTTTCGTCAAGAAAGACCACAAGCTGGACGCTTTAGACAGTTTCACCAATTTGGTGCCGAAGCCCTTGGAAGCACAAGTCCAGCGTTAGATGCTGAGATGATAATTCTTGCATATCAAATATTAAAAAAATTAGGCTTGTCAAATTTTGTTGTAAAAATTAATTCTTTAGGAATTCCTTCTTCGCGTGAAAATTATAAAAATCTGTTAAAAGAATTTCTTGCTGATGAAGTGAAAAATCTTTCGGAAGAAAGCCAAAAAAGATACGAGACAAACATTCTTCGTCTTTTTGATAGCAAGGATGAACGCGACCAAAAGATAATGGAAAATGCACCACTGTTAATTGAACATTTGGATGATGAATCGCTTGAGCATTTTGATGAAGTAAAACAAATGCTTCTTGCTGCTGGAATTCCTTTTGAAGTTGACCCAAAATTAGTTCGCGGATTGGATTACTACACTCACACAACATTTGAATTAGTAAGCGGAAGTGTTGGCTCACAATCAGCTTTGTGTGGCGGTGGACGTTATGATTTGCTAGTAAATCAACTTGGTGAGCGCGATGTTCCTGGAATTGGTTTTGCTGCCGGAATTGAACGAATTTTGCTTGCAATGGAAAATGAAAAAGTAATTACTGAAATAAAACCACAGATTGATTTTTACATTGTTCGTCTAGAAAAAGAACTGAATAAAAAAGTTTTTGAAATTGCTACTAAACTCCGTGAAAATAATTCGGTAGAGTTTGATTACACACAACGCAGTGTTAAAGCACAGATGCGCGAAGCTAATAGACTTGGAGCAAAAAAAGTTCTTATGATTGGTGGGGAAGAATACGAACGTGGAACAGCTGTGCTAAAAAATATGGATGATGGTTCACAAGAAGAAATTCTTTTGTCGGAGATAAAATGAGAAAAGTAATTGGACGTAAACCAGTTTTAGAAGCACTTATTGCTGGTGATGAAATA
>PCUD01000115.1:20793-21733 GCA_002786785.1 Ignavibacteriales bacterium CG18_big_fil_WC_8_21_14_2_50_31_20
CAAACAAATTTAAAGAACACGAAGATGGATTAAACACACAAGGAATTATAGCATATATTCGTGATATAAAATTATGGGATGTTAAAGAATTAGTTAGCGAAGCAAAAAAGAGTGAAAATCCACTTATTTTAATTTTAGATGAAATTCAAGACACTCACAATATGGGTGCCGTTTTTAGAAGTGCCGAAGCAAGTGGAGTTGATGGAATTATAATTACCGAACGAAACACTGCCCCTTTAAATGAGACCGTTGAAAAGACTTCTGCGGGCGCAATTTCGCACGTAAAAATTTCGCAAGTATCAAATATGTTTCAAGCAATGGAATTGTTAAAAGAGAATGGTTTTTGGATTTATGGCTCATCTCTTGGAAAAAATTCAAAAAAATACACACAACTTAATTATAAAGGTGCCACTGCAATAGTTGTTGGCAATGAAGAGAAGGGAATTAGAAAAAGTGTTGCGGATAATTGTGATGATTTAATCTATATTCCAATGCTTGGAAAAACTCAATCGCTTAATGTTTCAGTCGCAACTGCAATTATACTTTATGAAGTTGTGAGACAAAGAGAGTCGGATAAAAAATAGACTGGAATATTATTTATTAAGTACTTAAATTAGTACGTAAACAATAAATATTTGAGTAATATTATGATAGCAGCAAATTATACGGAGTTTAGAACCGATTTAAAAAGGTATCTTGATGATGTGGAAGATAACAACGAAACATTGATTTTAAAACGTAAGACAGGAAAGGGAACTGTTTTAATCTCACTTGACGAATACAACTCAATCATGGAAACGGTTCATTTATTAAGTTCCAAAGCAAATGCTGATCGATTATATGAATCAATTAAGCAGATGAAAGACGGAAAGGGCTTTGCTAAAGACTTGGTTGAAGATTAATGAGAATTATTTTCACAAAAAACTCGTGGGAAGATTAT
>PCUD01000137.1:0-13259 GCA_002786785.1 Ignavibacteriales bacterium CG18_big_fil_WC_8_21_14_2_50_31_20
TACAGAAAATAATCAATTCATGAGCTGGAATATTAGTCAATACGATGGCAAAAAATTCTGGACAGAAGAAAATGGTAACGCAAGCAACACTTCATCTGTTGCAGCAGCAAGTTCAAGCGAAAAAATAGCTGCGTTTTTCCCACAATCAAAAGCATACAATTGGCCAAATCCAGTTTATGATGGAGTTACAAACATCCGATATTATGTTTCGGAAGATTCAAAAGCTGGTGTAACAATCTTTGATCTTGCTGGCGATTTAGTTGCAAAACTTAGTGGTAACGGAATTGGTGGATTTGAAAATGAAATTGTTTGGAATGTAAAAGATATTCAAAGTGGTGTATATTTTGCCCATTTGGAAGTTACTTCTAATTCTGGCAAAACTGATACTAAGATTATTAAAATAGCAGTTATTAAATAAAATATGATATAAACCAGTAAACTGGTTATTTAATTTATATTTGTATTATTAACCCACGACTTAAGTCGTGGGTTAATAGTGACTTAAATATTTTTGAACCGTTTTAACGGTTTTACAAAATCAAATTACGACTACTAAAAATGAAAAAAATAAAAATTACTCTATTCCTTTTATTACTCTTGAAAGTTACATCTTTTGCGCAATATGATCAATTTGAACCTGAGTATAATTGGTACACTATTGAAGGTGAGCATGTATACGTGCATTTTCACGAAGGTACAGAGCGTACTGCAAAAGTAATTGCAAAAATTGGTGATGAAGTTTGGGATCCAATTACATCACTTTATGGATATGAGCCAGAAAAGGTTCATTATGTAATTAAAGATAAAGACGATTACTCAAATGGAGCAACATATTTTTTTGATAATAAAATTGAAATTTGGGCTTCTGCATTGGATTTTGATTTACGTGGAACCCATAACTGGCTTCGCAATGTAATTTCGCACGAATTTACCCACATGGTTCAAATTCAAGCTGGAATGAAATGGGGACGTTCAATTCCTGCAGTTTATTTGCAATTTTTGAATTATCAAGATGTGCGCCGTCCCGATTTACTTTATGGATACCCCGATAAAATTATTTCATATCCTTTAGCAAGCATTAATATTCCCGCCTGGTTTGCCGAAGGCACAGCACAATATATGCGTAAAGAATTAGGATATGAAAATTGGGATTCGCATCGCGACATGATTTTGCGAAGCTATGTGCTTGATGATAACATGCTTACATGGAATGAAATGGGCGTTTTTGGAAAAACAAGTCTTGGAAATGAATCTGTTTATAATTCAGGCTTTGCCCTAACTCGTTATATTTCGCAACAATATGGTGAAGATAAACTCCGAATAATTACACAAAAACTTGGAGAGTTTAGCAATTTCACTATTGATGCAGCTTTTGAAGAAGTTCTTGGTAAAGATGGCAACGAGATTTATGATGAATGGAAAAAGTATTTAACAAAGGATTACACTGAAAGAATAAAAGATGTGAAAAGTAATCTTGTTGAAGGAACTCTTTTACAAGATAAAGGTTTCGGAAATTTTTATCCTATATTTTCAAAGAACGGGAGGAAGTTCTATTATATTTCCAATGAGGGCGAGGATTATTTTAGTATTTCCTCACTTTACGAATTTGATGTAAAATCGAAAAAAACTAAAAAAATAATTACTGGAATTCGCTCAACAGTTAGTATTACACCAGATGGTGAAAATATTATTTTTGCGAAATTAAGTGAAGATAATCCAGAATGGGCTAATATTCACGATTTGTTTATATATAATATTGCCGAAGAAGATGATAAAAGATTAACTTATGGACTTCGTGCAAATAATCCTAACCTTTCGCACGATGGAAAGAAAATTACATTCGTTTTCCAAAAAGATGGAACCACAAACCTTGGGATAGTTGATATTGATGGAAAAAATTTCAAAAGACTTACTTTTTTTCAGGAGGGCGAGCAAGTTTACAATCCAAAATTTTCAAATGATGACTCTTCCATTGTGTTCGATTATTCAATTAAAGAAGGACGTGACATTGCAAAAGTAAATGTTGATGGTTCTCAATTTGGATTTTTAATTCAAACAAAAGATGATGAGAGGAATCCAGTTTATGATTACGAAGGAAATTTGATTTATTCTTCCAATGAAACTGGCATTTTTAATTTATACAAAATTGATAGATTAACGCAAAAGAGAACACAACTTTCCAATGTTTTAGGCAGCGCATTTATGCCAACTGTTGATTCTACAGGAAATATTATTTATGCGGGTTATAATTCGCACGGCTATCAAATTTACAAGTTGGATGCAGAAGAGCAATCCAATGTTGATGATTCCAAAAAATATGTTTGGGTTAATAATCCTCCAATTGGAGACGACAAACCTAATGGTGATATAAATAATTTCAAATTAAACGACTTAGTAAACTACGATGACACAAAAGTTGAATATTCATCAAAACCTTATTCTGCTTTCTTTTCACGAATGACTTTTTTTCCGTTTATTCGTTTTGACAATTATAACTTAACTAATGACCCGCTCGACAAAGTAAAACCTGGTGTTTATATTACTTCAAGTGATTACTTAAACCGTTATTCTATTTTTGGTGCTTTTTCAATTAATAAAAGAATGGAGAGGGATATTTATGTTGGATTGGATTATAGAAATAAACTTCCACTTTTATATTCTTTGGGAATTAAGCCAACACTTTCGCTTGAACTTTTTAGTGTTAGCCGTAAAGCAAATATTGATTTATATTTTGGACAATATGAAGATTCCACTGGCATTCATTACGATAATATTGTTGGAACAGATGTTACATATAATCTTTTTGAATTTGATGTTGCTTTCAAACATAAAATATTTGCCGAAGGTAATGATTTTGAATTGAGATTTATTTACAGCGATTATGTAGCAAGACTTGGTAGTTTTTCTTTGCCAAACAATAACGGACTTTATCCAGCCACAAAAGACACATATTTTATTGGAACAAGTTTTCAATTTACTTTTTGGCATAAAATGTTAATGCCATATATTGATTCTGATATTAATCCAATTGGACGCGAAATGACTTTTCAATTAAATTATGAAAATGATAAATATAATAATGATGGAAATTATGAAGTTGAAAATGGCATTCTCGTGCCACAATATAATAATTACTCATTTTTTAAAACCGAATTTGATTGGAAAGAGCATATTTCATTAAATAAATTAAATCATACATTAAGCGGTAGAATAAAAGCTGGCTCTGTACTTGGTAAAGAAGTCCCAAATTTCTTTGATTATTATGTTGGTGGATTGGTCGGAATGAAAGGCTATCCTTTTTACGCAATAGGAGGAAACACATCATATTGGATGCACCTCGAATACAGACTTCCAATATTTAAAAATATTGATAATCGTTTTGGTCCTTGGTATCTTGATAAAATATTTATGTCTGTTTATGCTGATGTTGGTGATGCATGGACTGGAAAATTTGCTGGAATGGATGCTTCTAAAAAAGCTGCTGGTGCCGAAATTAGAGTGAAAATGAACTCCTTTTATCTTTTCCCAACAGCAATATTTTTTAATATGGCTTATGGATTTGATAAATTTTCAACTGTTGTTCGTGAAAAAAATATTACTTATGGAAAAGAATTTTTGTTCTATGCTGGAGTACTTTTCGACTTTTCGCTATAAAATAAATTATTAAATAATCTGTAATTCCCGCATGTTTCTAGCGGGAATCTTTAAATATATGCAGATTCCCGATTAAGGCATTCGGGAATGACAATTCTTAGGTAGGTTATACATTATGAAAAAAATAATATTTACAATACTGGCACTTACAATTACAATTTTAGCTCAAGAGAGTAAATTACAGCTTAGTGGAAATCTTTCAGAGGATTTATTAATCAGTTCAAAAGACTTTGTAATTGATGAAAATGACAAAAGTGTTGTAATTAAAAAAAGACCTCCAATTTTGGCTGCTGGGTTATCGGTAATAATTCCTGGTGCGGGACAGTTTTATAATGATGACTATTGGAAGAGTGCAATTTTTGTTGCTGTAGAAGTAGCGGCAATAATAACCGCAATATCATATAACACCAAGGGTAATGACCAGACAGTAAAATTTGAAGCTTTTGCAAATTCAGAAAATGGATGGGATGTTGATAAATATGCCCATTGGTCAGTTGATAATGCAAGTCGTATAAATCCACAAATATTAGAAGGGGATCCAATACTTAATATTTTTGATAGTAATGGCAATGTAATTTGGAGTAAATTAAATAGCCTAGAAACAAAAATTGGAAGCTGGTATTCTCATCAACTTGCACCTTATGATGATCAGCAATATTATGAAATGATAGGGAAGTATCAACAGTTTAATCCAGGTTGGGCTGATTTTAACTATTCTGATGCTTATACATATGGTGATCCATTAACTAAAACATTCGATTGGTACGCTGATGAACGAGGCAAAGCAAATAGCTATTATGATGTTTCTAATTTAGCGGTAAAAATACTTGTGGCAAATCATATAATTAGTGCTGTTGAAGCTGCATTTTCTGCAAATAGACATAACAGAAGTTTAAATGCCGAAGTTAAAATGAAATCAAATTTAGTTGGATATAACCAAGTTTTTTATCCAGAACTTAGTTTAAGTTATCGGTTTTAATTATTGTTGGGTGTTTGAAAAAACTTGGATTATGTTTGATAAATTTTCTAAATAATAAATAATAGACTGCCAATGTTATTATACTAAAAGCAAATGAATACAATTCATGGTTAATTGTATTTCCTAAAACAAAAAGACCCAATAGTAGAGTAGCAATTAATATTATAAGCGGTATTCCATATAAGAAAAATGCAAACAAAAATATACTTTTCCCTTTCACAGTAACCTCAACAGAATCTCCAATTTGAAATTTATCATTAGTATAAACTGATAAAATATTTTTATTGTCAGAGATAGGTTTACAAAGTAATTTAGCTGTGCATTCCTCACAATCGTCTGATGAACCAATTTCTATCTCAATGTTTGTACCATTAAGACTTTTGACAATCCCTATATCTTTTAAAAACTCTTGCATTTTATTGATTGACCACTAATTTGTGAATCGTATTATCTTTGTCATTTAAATATGAAATTGCTTTTGTTTTACATTTATCAAAAGGAAAATTTGAAGCATAAAATAAGTCGTAATTTATTTCTGCAAGATTGTTTTTCACCACAACTCCACCATCAGAAACTCTTTCACAAATTCCACAACCTGTGCATGCCGCTGAGCAAACTTCTTTTGATCTTTTAGGATCGTAGTTACTTTTACAGAATACAAAAACTCTTCTATCAATTGGGTGCATTTCAATAAGATTTCGGGAACAAGCTTTAGCGCATAATCCACAGCTTGTGCATAAGTCTTCAATTACTTCAGGCAAATTATTATCATTCATTATTAAAGCGCCAAATTGACAAGCTGCAATGCAGTCACCGCCGCCAAGGCATCCAAATTCGCAAATTTTTGTTCCACCTCCAACAATTTCCATTACTGCACAAGATTGAGGACCTTTATAATTAGTGGATTTATCTTTAGCTTCATTATTTCCACCTCTACACAAGATTCGTGGAACTTGTTTAATTGCAGGTTCGGCTTCAACCCCAAGAATTTTTGCGATTAAATTTGCAACATCTTCGCCACCAACTGGACAACCGTTGACTTTCATTTTGCCATTTACGATATTTACCGCAAAATCGTAGCATCCAGCTTTGCCACATGCACCGCAATTTGCGCCTGGCAAAACATCATTTATTTTTCCAATTAATGGATTTTCTTCTACTCTTAATTTTTTATCCGCAATAGCCAAACCCCCAGCAAATATAAAACCTAATCCACCCATTGTTGTTAAAGCTATAATTAATGTGTCAGTCATTTCAATAATTCCTACGATGTTATTAATCCAGAAAATCCCATAAACGCCATTGCTAAAATTCCAGCAACAATTAACGTAATTGGCGCTCCTTTAAATGGTTCAGGAATGTTCGCTAAATCCAATTCTTCTCTTATTCCAGCCATAATTGTTATTGCAAGAGTAAAGCCAACTCCAGCACCTAGTCCGAAAAATATTCCTTCAATAAAAGTATAATCTCGTAATACAATAAAAAGTGCGAGTCCTAGAATTGCGCAGTTTGTTGTAATAAGCGGAAGAAAAATTCCTAATGCTCTATAAATTGGTTGACTAACTTTTTTAATAAACATTTCAACAAATTGTACGAGCGAAGCTATTACTAGAATAAAAGATACGTATTGAAGAAATTCTAAATGGAAGGGAAGTAATATCATGTGATAAATTAACCATGTAACAATTGATGTTATAACAAGCACAAAAGTTGTAGCAAGTCCCATAGAAAATGCGGATGATATTTTATTTGAAACTCCTATAAATGGGCATATTCCAAGAAAATAGGAGAGAACAAAATTGTTTACAATAGCAGCCGAAAAAAATATTAAGATTAGTTCCATTATATTTCCTCTCTATTGCTAATTTTACTTTTTGTCAATTTATAATTTGAGATCAAAGATGCTTTTTCATTTTGTTTCTTTTTTATAGCAAAGGAATTTAAGTAAGCCATAAGTAAACCTAGAGTTAAAAATGCGCCAGCTGGTAAAATCATAATAAGCCAAGGCTCAAACATATTTGGCATTATTTGAAAGCCGAGCAAAGTGCGAGCTCCTAAAATTTCACGAATACTACCTAAAATAAAAAGAGCAATTAAAAAACCAGTTCCCATTCCAAGTGCATCTAAAGCAGAACGAAGCACTCCATTTTTTGAGGAAAACGCTTCTTGTCTTCCAAGAATTACGCAGTTAACAACAATAAGTGGAATGTAAGGTCCTAGAGCTTTACTTAATTCTGGAAATTGGGCTTTCATTACTAAATCGACAATTGTAACAAAAGTGGCTATAATTAAAATATAAGATGCAATTCTAACTTGAGCTGGAATTATTTTCCGAATTAGTGAAATTAAAATGCTCGAAAATAAAAGTACAAATGTTGTTGCAAGAGCCATTGCAATTCCATTTATAGCAGAGACAGTTACAGCAAGTGTTGGGCACATTCCTAAAACTTGAACAAAAATGGGATTGTTTTTCCAAACACCTTTTGTATATTCTTTAATTAGACTAATATTTTTCATTGTAATTTTCCCTCCTTTTTAAGAGAGCGCAATTCACTTAATCCATCATTAATAATTCTTAACACAGCTTTTGATGAAATTGTTGCTCCTGTAATAGCTTCTACTTCATTTGTATTTGTTGCTTTTGCACCTTTAATGCATTTTATAATTGGCTCTGTAACTAAACCTATAAATTGATTAGTGAAAGATTCTTCAGTTACTTTTGTCCCGAGTCCAGGTGTTTCAACTTGTTCTAAAACTCTCATTCCTGTAATTTTTTTCAAGTCACAATCCAAGCCAATCATCAAACGAATATTACCTTGAAATCCACTTCCAGAATATGGAAGAGCATATCCTATAAGTGAGTCACGATTAGAAACTTCATAAATATCAAAACTTATTGATTCAATTTTTTTGTAACCATTAGCGCTAGGTTGTACTAAAAATATTGCTTTTTTTGTATCCTCAAGTCTATGTGCAGCAATTTTTGGTTCTGCCCATCCACTTAATTCAGATAGAAGTGAACCTGAAATAATACCAATAATTGATAAGGTTAATATCATTTTAATCACTAGTTTCATTTTACCTCTCCAAATATTTGTGGTTTGGTATATTTATTTATTAATGGAACAAAGCCATTCAACAAAAGTATTGAGTACATTACTCCTTCGGGTAAACCACCGAATAAACGAATAAGAATTACAAGAATTGAAATAGCAATTCCGTAAATCCACATTCCTTTTGAATATAATGGAGACGTTACCCAATCGGTTGCCATAAAAATTGCACCAAATAAAAATCCACCAGCTAATAAATGAAACAGAGGATTAGTGAAGTGTGAAGGATCAATTAACCAAAAAATTCCACCAAAGATAAAAGCGGACAGAATCATTGCTAAAGGAACTCTATAATTAATTACTCCTGTTGCAAGTAAAAATATTGCTCCAATTAAAATTGCAATAGCAGAAGTCTCACCAAGTGAACCTCCAACATTGCCGACAAAGAGATTATTTATTGATTCAAATTTGTTATCAAATTTCATTAATGAAAGTGGTGTAGCTGAGGAAACAGCGTCTGTAAAACTTGGTTCGGTCCAAGTTGTTATACTCACTGGAAAAGCAGCTTGTAAAAATGCTCTTCCAACAAGTGCAGGATTAAATATGTTAAATCCTAATCCACCAAATACTTCTTTACCAATACCGACAGCAACCACAGCTCCAATAGCCGTTGAAACCAGCGAAAAATTTGGAGGAAGTATTAGGGCAAGTAAAATGCCTGTTATAATAACGCTTCCATCATCAATAGAAATGGGTTGTTTTCTTACATTTTTTATAATTGCCTCGGTTAACATGGCAAAACTTACGCTTGTAGCTATTATTGAAAATTGAGATATTCCAAAGAAAAGCAATGAAGAAATAATAGTTGGAATGAGTGCAATTATTACAAGCCACATTGCTTGTTTTGTAGACCACTTTGAGTGCACATGAGGTGATCTTGCAATTTCCAACTTTGGACTAATTATTGAAATAGTTTCACTCATAAGATATTCCTTTTATACAGCCTTTTTTGCTAGAGATAATTTCTTTTTGCCAAACGCAATCCATTGTACTAACGGAATATTAGCGGGACAAACATATGCGCATGTTCCACATTCCATGCAATTAAATATTCCATTTTCTTCAGCTTCGCTAATTCGTCCTAGTTGCGAAAATCTTGCTAATTTTGTTGGAGTGAGATTTACAGGACAAACCTCAATACATTTTCCGCATCGCAAACAATTAGTTTCATCAAATTGATTTATCTCTTTTTCTGTGAGTACCAAAATGCCGGAAGTTGCTTTCATTATTGGTGCATTTAGGTTGTGTTGTGTTATTCCCATCATTGGACCGCCAACTACAACTCGTTTCGCATCTTCCATAATTCCGCCACAGTATTCTAAAATATCAATAAGTGGAGTTCCAATGGGTACAATTAAATTTTTAGGAGTTTTAATACCTAATCCAGAAACAGTTAATGATGCTGATATTAGTGGCATTCCTAAGTAAACCGCTTCATAAATTGCTATTGCAGTTCCAATGTTTTGAATTGCGACTCCAACATCAAACGGAAGTTTGCCTGGAGGAACTTCTCTATTTAGAATTGCTTTAATTAACATTTTTTCTGCACCTTGAGGATACTTGGTTTTTAATGAAAATATTTTAATCGAATTATCATCTTTAACTAAGTTTTGTAAAACATCAATTGCATCTTGTTTATTATCCTCAATTCCGATAGCGCCTTTTTCAAGATTAAGTGCTTTCATAATTAATTTCAATCCAGCAATTAAATCTTTTGGCCGCTCAATCATTAAGCGATAATCGCGCGTTAAATATGGCTCACATTCACATCCATTTAGAATTACATAATCAATAATTTTGTCTTTTGGAGGTGTAAGTTTAAAATATGTTGGAAATGCTGCGCCACCAAGTCCAACAATGCCAGCCATTTGAACTCGTTTACAAATTTCTTTATCTGAAATATTATTTAAATCAAGTTTTGGAAATAATTCCATTTCTAAATTTTCATTACTTTTTATTGTTATAGATTCTTTGGTAAAACTTGAAACTGTATCCTCAATTCCAATACTTAAAACATTTCCAGAAACAGGACTATAAATTGGGGCTGAAATGGGTCCATTTTGAGTTGCAATTAATTGTCCAGCAAAAACCTCATCTTTTTTATTTACTATTGGAGTTGAAGGTGCGCCAATATTCTGTGATAAAGGCAAAATGATTTTTGATGGTGTTGGAATTTTTTCAAAGGGGAGACTTGAAGTTAGATATTTGTATTCTTTTGGGTGAACACCACCTTTAAAGGATAACAGATTATTAAATATTTTTGGCATAAATTCTCCAATATTTATGAAAGCAATATCATAATTTATGCCACTTTAGAAGTTTTTATTTTTATGAGAATTGTTGATTTATCATCTAAATACACAATATATAATGAGCCCAAAATTGTATACAATTATAAAACAAGACTATATTATCAATTATGAAAATTGTAATTTCTTTTTTAGGAATGGTTTGTTTGGTAATAACATTTTGGCTTGGAAAATTAAATTTAATGTACTATTAATATGAAATAGCATATTAAATAAAAGTAATTTTTATAAGTGGTTTATTAACCTATTATAAAATTACAATAGTTTAAAGTGAATAACTTAGACTTATTTTTCCAATTGTTGTTTTCTAAAATCGCCTGCACTTAGGTGACTATCAGCGTATGAGAAGTTTACTGACAAATCGTCAATTGTAAATACACTTCCAGCTGTGAAATAGACAACTTCTAAATTTCTATTAATATCCATAAAGTTTGTAACATATTCTTTTTCAGATTTAGCAAATCCAACTGAAAATGAAAGGGATTTATTTATAAAATAAGATACACTGCTTGAAAACTCAACTTGGTCTCTAATATATAAATCCAATTTACTCCAATCAGAGTTAGAAATGCTAAATAGAAATTGAAACTGCTCTATTTGAGAAAAATATAAATCAAATCGCAAGGAAGAAGGAAATTTTGCAACAAGGTTAACTTCTTCTGCTGTTGCATCATGAAGCATGTAAGCATCAGTTCCACAATATGGAAGTGGTTTGTATTCAAATTTGGCACTTCCACTTATTTCTAACGGACTTTGATAGTATAATCCAAGTGAAAGATTGCGATTATTAGTTAAATTAGTTGAATACAGCATTCTAAATGAAAAATCGTTTTCATAAATAGAAGCGTTGTAACTAATGTTTTCAATGTGCAATTGTTCAGCTAAATTATTTAATCCAACTCTAAATCCAACAGAAAATTCAGAATTAGGTAACAAATTTTCAAATTGATATGAAGTTGAAAATGCATAATTGTAAATAATTGTTTCAAGCACGTAATCATAAAATTGTCTATTTTCATTTAAATAAGCTTCGCAAGGATTAGCCACATTTATATTGGTAAATAATGTTGAATTATATCTTTGATTCATTGAAATTGCAAAATTTAGATTGTTAAATGGGAGAACCAAACCAACGCTTTGTGGAACCATGTTATTTATTCTTTTGCTGCCAATTTCGGTAATCCATGCTTCTTTTATTTCACTTTCATACTGATAAGAAAATCCAAATTCAACTTTTTCAAAATTTCCTAAAGCCGCTGGATTGATTGCAGATATATTACTAACATCATTATGTATCGCAGAATTTCCATATCCATTTAGAAGAGGTAGCGAGAGACCTTGTGGAAGAAATGCGGTATTATGCTCAAATTCTTGCGAAAATATACTATTAAATAAAAGTAGAAGTAATACTATTGTTCCCTTCAAAATGACCTCGTTTGTTTTGCTTTATGTTAACAAATTAAATAGCGAGGGAAAATCCTCGCTATTTTAAATATTTTTATTAGCGAATTCGCGGCTAATTTTTATCTCGTTAATTTTTTGTACTTAATTCTCTGTGGAATTTCAGCAGCACTACCAAGTCTTTCTTTTCTGTTTTCTTGATAATCTGAGAAGTTTCCTTCAAACCAAACAACTTTACTATCACCTTCAAACGCAAGAATGTGAGTACAAATTCTATCCAAAAACCATCTATCGTGACTAATAACAACGGCACATCCAGCAAAGTTAAGCAAACCTTCTTCCAAAGCGCGCATTGTGTTTACATCAAGATCGTTTGTTGGTTCATCCAGAAGAATTACATTTGCGCCTTCTTTTAACACCATTGCAAGTTGAACTCTATTACGTTCACCACCAGAAAGCACGCCAACTTTCTTCTTTTGTAATCCACCGCCAAAATTGAATTGACCAACATAAGCTCGAGAATTAATTTCTCTATTTCCCATGTGGATTATTTCGTTACCACCACTAATCATTTCCCAAATTGTTTTATTTGGGTCAAGCTCATCACGACTTTGGTCGACGTAAGCTATTTTAACGGTTTCGCCAATTACAAAATTTCCACTGTCTTGAGGTTCTTTTTTTGTAATCATATTAAAAAGTGTAGTTTTTCCTGCGCCGTTTGGACCAATAATTCCTACAATTCCACCAGGAGGAAGTTTGAAATTCATATCATCATATAAAACTCTGTCCCCAAATCCTTTTGCAACATTTTCAGCTTCAATAACTATGTTACCTAGACGCGGACCAGCAGGAATGTACAATTGCAAATCCTTTTGTCTTGATTCACCCTCATCTTTTAGCATTTCTTCGTATGAGCTAATTCTTGCCTTAGATTTTGCATGTCTAGCTTTCGGTGACATTCTTATCCATTCCAACTCTCTGGCAAGAGTTTTTTGTCTTTCGCTTTCTCTTTTTTCTTCAATTTTCAATCTGTCTTGTTTTTGCTCAAGCCATGATGAATAGTTACCTTTCCAAGGAATGCCTTCGCCCTTATCCAATTCTAAAATCCAACCAGCAACGTTGTCAAGAAAATACCTATCGTGAGTTACGGCTATAACAGTGCCTGGATAGCGATTTAACTCAGCTTCCAACCAAAGTACGGTTTCAGCATCAAGATGGTTTGTGGGCTCATCTAATAGAAGAATATCAGGTTTCTGCAATAATAAGCGAGTTAATGCAACACGTCGTTTCTCGCCTCCAGAAATTACTTTAACTAGTGTATCTCCAGGAGGGCAGCCGAGCGTATCCATTGCCATTTCTAATTTAGAATCAATATCCCAAGCATCTTTGTGATCAATCATCTCTTGCACTTTGCCTTGACGATCAATAAGTGCTGTCATTTCGTCATCGGACATTGGTTCGGCAAATTTTGCATTTATATCATCATATTCTTGAAGCAAATCAACAATTTCTTGAACACCTTCTTTTACAATTTCTTTTACAGTTTTAGTTTCATCCAATTTTGGTTCTTGTTCAAGATAACCGACTGTAAATCCTGGAGCAATGGAAGTTTCGCCATTAAAATCTTTATCAACTCCAGCAAGTATTTTTAGCAAAGTACTTTTACCAGAACCGTTTAATCCTAAAACGCCAATCTTTGCTCCATAAAAATATGAAAGCGAAATATCTTTAATTATAGGTGTTTTGTCATAAAATTTACTCACACGATGCATGGAATAAATTATTTTATTTATTTCATCTGCC
>PCUD01000137.1:13275-33494 GCA_002786785.1 Ignavibacteriales bacterium CG18_big_fil_WC_8_21_14_2_50_31_20
ATATTGAAGTGCTAATTAGTTAAATTAGCGGATAATATTAAGGAAAATGAGAAGATGAGCACACCATTAGTAGTAATTGTGGGAAGACCGAATGTGGGAAAATCCACATTATTTAATAGACTAACAAACACAAAAGATGCAATTGTAGATGATGAAAGTGGAGTTACACGCGATAGACATTATGGAATTTGCGAATGGTCAGGAAGAGCTTTTCAACTTATTGATACTGGAGGATATGTTCCAAACTCACCTGAACTTTTTGAAGTAGCAATTCGCGAGCAAGTAGAAATTGCACTTGAGGAAGCAGATGCAATTTTATTTGTAACAGATGGGCGAGATGGAATGACTCCAATTGATCAAGAAATTGGACGAATGTTACATACAGCCAGCAAACCAATTATTGTATTGGCTAACAAATTAGATAACCCAACAATGGGTTTAGAAGCTGCTGAGTTTTGGAATCTTGGAATTGGCGATGTTTTTGATATTTCAGCAACACACGGTAGAAATATTGGTGATGTTCTGGATAATTTATTCGAAAAAATAAATTTTGCTGATTTTTCCGAAGAAGAAGATACACGATTGAAAATATCAATTGTTGGACGCCCAAACTCTGGAAAATCATCTTTAACTAATGCATTGCTCGGTGTTGAAAGAAGTATTGTCACAAATATTGCTGGCACAACGCGTGATAGTATCAATTCAGTTCTAAAATATTATGGTGAAGAAATAATCCTAATTGATACTGCTGGATTAAGAAAAAAGACAAAAGTTAAAGAAAATATTGAGTTTTATTCTAATGTTAGAACTTTGCGAGCTATTGCAAACTCGGATGTTGTAGTGGTTATGATTGATGCTCAGTTTGGAATTGAAAAACAAGACCAGAAAATTATTGACGAAGCAATTCAAAGAAGAAAGGGAATCATACTTGCAATAAATAAATGGGATTTATTAGAAAAAGAAACAAATACGGCTAGAGATTTTGAACAAAAATCCAAAGATAAATTAGGCTCGGTAAATTATATTCCAATGATATTTATATCTGCTTTAACTAAACAAAGAATTTTTAAAGTTGTAGATTTAGCAATAGAGATTGAAAATAGTAGGAAAACAAAGATTTCTACAAGTAAATTAAACGAAGTTTTGCTTCCAGAAATTCATAAAACTCCACCACCAGCTACTAAATCTGGAAAAGAAGTTAAGATAAAATATATCACTCAAGTTGGGGAAAAATATCCAATATTTTTGTTTTTTGCTAACGAAGTTAAATATGTTCCAGATTCATATCGAAGATTTTTGGAAAGTTTAATTAGAAAGCATTTTGGTTTTAATGGCGTTGCCATTACAATTAGTCTGAAAAATAAAAATCCAGAAGAGGAGAAATGAAAAATTTAATAGTAATTGATAACCCATTAATTAAACGAGATATAACATATCTTAGAGATGAAGAAACAAAGCAATATCAATTTAGATTAGCGGTTAACAGAATTGCATACATTCTTGCTGCCGAAGTTAGCAAAAATTTTGAGCTAATTGAAACTCCAGTTAAAACTCCTCTGGAAACTACTATTGGATATAAAATAGAAAAAGGTGTTGTTTTAGTTCCAATTTTAAGAGCAGGGTTAAGTTTAGTTGAAGCATTTCTTGAGATGATTCCTTATGCAAAAGTTGGTCATATTGGGTTACGAAGAGATGAAAAAACTTTTCAACCTATTGATTATTATTACAAGGCTCCAAATAACTTGGGAGCATATACTGTAATAATTCTTGATCCAATGCTTGCCACCGGTGGAAGTGCTTCTGTTGCAGCAGAATTTTTGAAAGGAAAGGGAGCAAAAGAAATAATTATGGCAAATTTAATTGCTGCTCCCGAAGGTGTAAGTCATATGGAGCACGATCATCCTGATATTAAAATTTACACAGCTCAACTTGACAGGGGGTTAAATGAAAATGCATATATTGTACCTGGATTGGGTGATGCTGGTGATAGAACTTTTGGAACTATTTAATTATTATTGATGTTTAACTAAATTTAATTAACTGATTGTAATAAAACAATTTAGCATATGTTAGATAAGTGATAGAATTAACAGAAAAAAATAGAAATGACTTGCTTGAAGAGTTGCTAAAAATTTGTAAAACTCACCTCAGTGAAGTTAATGAAGATATGATTACAAGAGCATTTAAACTTAGTTATGAAGCTCATAAAAATGATTTTAGATCTTCAGGTGAACCTTATTTTTTGCATCCATACCAAGTTGCAATAATTGTGGCAAGCGAAATGCCACTGGATGATATTTCTGTTGTGGTGGCATTACTTCACGATGTTGTGGAAGATACAGAATTTAGCATCGATTTTATTTCGGAAGAATTTTCGCCGGAAGTTGCAGAAATTGTTGATGGTGTTACCAAAATTAGTGGCGTTTTTACAGGTCAAGATATAACTCAAGCTGAAAATTATCGGAAACTTTTACTATCAATGGTTAAAGATGTACGTGTTATTTTAGTTAAATTTGCAGATAGATTACACAATATGCGTACTTTAGAATTTGTGAATCAACAAAAACAAAGAAGAATTGCAAAAGAAACTATGGATATTTATGCTCCTTTTGCAAATAGATTTGGACTTGGTAAAATTAAATGGGAGTTGGAAGATTTAGCCTTCAAATATCTTTTTCATAACGAATATGAACAAATTGCAAAGCAAATTAATAGCAAACGTAAAGAGCGTGAAACTTATATTAAAAAATTCTGTGCTCCCTTAGAAAAAAAATTAATAGAACATGGTTTACGTTTTGAAATTTCTGGAAGAGCAAAGCATATTTATTCTATTCACAAAAAATTATTAAAACAAAACACTACAATTGATAATATCTATGATTTATTTGCAATTAGGATTATTATTGAGAGTAACGATCCTAACGAATGCTATTATGTTTTAGGTGTTACAAATGAATTATATAAACCCATAGAAAGGTTTAAAGACTACATATCAATCCCCAAAAAAAATAATTATCAATCACTTCATAACACAGTTATCGGAATTGATGGCAAGCATGTTGAAATACAAATTAGAACTCGTATAATGCATGAAATTGCTGAAAAGGGTGTTGCCGCACATTGGAAGTATAAAGAAAATTTTAACCAAAATGATAATGAATTAGAAGACTGGGTTAATTGGGTTAGAGATATTTTTCATAACGTTGAGAAGACTGAAGCACCAAGAGAAGTGCTCTCAAGTTTTAAGCTAAACCTTTATCAGGACGAGATTTATGCCTTTACACCTAAAGGTGATTTAAAGCGATTACCAAAAAATTCAACCCCAGTAGATTTTGCTTTTGAAATTCATAGCAAAGTTGGATACAATTGTATTGGAGCAAAAGTTAATGGGAGAATAGTCCCTTTAAATACCATGCTCCATAGTGGTGATCAAGTTGATATTATAACTTCAAAAAATCAAAAGCCAAACAAAAACTGGTTACAATTTGTGCAAACTCTTAAAGCCAAATCCAGTATTCGAAAATATATAAATCAAGAAGAAGAACGAATAATTGAATCGGGCAAAGAAATTTGGGAAAAGAAATTAAAGAAATTAAAGAAAGTAATTCAACAAGAAGATTTTGCTAAAATTGTTCGAAAATTGAAATATGAGAATTATAATCAATTTTTCACAGCAGTTGCTCATAATACTTTGAATTTGGATGAGATTATAAGTCCCTCTGAAAAATTAATAGAAAAACATATTGAAGAATTTGAATTTGACGATTTTGCTGAATTTGCTCGTAGCTCCAACAAAGGTATTATTGTAGATAAAGAATATAGTGGAATTGAACATAGTTTTGCTCGATGCTGTAATCCAATCCCGGGCGATCCAATTGTTGGTTATATTACAATTGGTGAAGGAATTAAAATCCACAGGAGAGATTGTCATAACTTAATTCACATGGTTAAAAGTGCTGAGCACAAATTAGTTCCTGTTAATTGGTCAACAGAAAAGGGAGCATCATTTGTTGCTGGAATTAGTATTAGAGGTGAAGATAAACCTGGATTATTAAGTTTTATTTCCAACACTATTACAAGTTATAATAATTCAAATATTAAGGCTATAAATATTAGTACTAAAGATTCAGTATTTTCTGGATCGGTTGCTGTTTTTGTTAATGATTTAGACCATTTAAATCGTTTGATTGAGCGTTTAAAAAAGAATAAGAATATTTTTCAAGTTGAACGATTTGATGCCACTTCTTCTTAAATATTAAAGTTGTCACTAAAAAGTATAACAATTATGTTAAAGTTTTTAATTGATTAATCTAAATTGAATATGATTGAACAAAAAAGATTATTAGGAATAGATTTTGGAACAAAAAGGGTAGGAATTGCTATTACTGACCCTTTAAGAATTTTTGCTTATGCATTGGTTACAATTACTAATGATAACAATTTTTGGAAAGTTTTTAATCAACTTTTGGTTGATTATGAGATTGAAACAATTGTTTTAGGATATCCTTTAAAAGAAAGTGGCAAACGTTCTTCAAGTACAGAATTGATTGAAAAATTTAAAGAGGTATTAGAAAAAAATACTAATATTCCAATTGTTTTATCGGACGAAAGGTACTCTTCAGTAATAGCGAAACAACAAATTTTAGAGTCTGTTAAATCAAAAAAGAAAAGACAAGATAAAGGATTGGTGGATAAAAATGCCGCTGCAATTATTTTACAAGAATATCTTGATTCAATTAGTTAATTTGGGAGCACATTTTAATTGACATTATTTTTCAAAAAATCTATTTTTACATCTAATTTATAAATTGTGGGAGCATATATGGAATTTAATTCAATAGCTATGATTGAGACAAGCGGATTAGTTTCGGCAATTACTGCACTTGATGTTATGCTAAAATTAGGTGAAATAAAATATTTGAAAAAGGAAATAATTTCTAATGGATATGTAACTGTTTTTGTTGAAGGAAATACTCCAGAACTAAAAAGAATTTTACAAGCTGGTAGCATTGCTGCAAATAATGTGGGAAATGTTATTTCTAGTTCAATTATTGAAAACCCAGATAAGTTGTTATATGAACTGATTTTAGATAAAAAACCTAAAAATGGTGCTCAACTACCAAAAGTTAAAAATAAAATTAAAAAATTTGAATCAGAAAAAATATTAACTTTATTTGATAATGAAGAGAAACTAAATTCCCCTAATTTGTCTATTTCTTCTTATGAGCCACAAATTTTAGTTGAAGAATCAGAAAAAACTTTCAAAAATGACATATTTCTTGATACACATCAAAATGAAGTTCATGAATCTGTACCAATTGATTCTCAAAAAATTGATGTTTCAGAATTGGTGCAAGAAGAAACCCTAGAAGCAGAAGTTTCCGAATCTGAAAAAGAAGAAATTCAAGATAAAGAAGTTTTAGAAATGGAAAAAGAGGAAGTTCTAGAGGCAGAAGTTTCCGAATCTGAAAAAGAAGAAATTCAAGGTGAAGAAGTTGAGGAAATGGAAAAAGAGGAAGTTCCAGAGCCAGAAGTTTCCGAATCTGAAAAAGAAGAAATTCAAGGTGAAGAAGTTGAGGAAATGGAAAAAGAGGAAGTTCTAGAGGCAGAAGTTTCCGAATCTGAAAAAGAGGAAATTCAAGATGAAGAAGTTGTGGAAATGGAAAAAGAGGAAGTTCTAGAGGCAGAAGTTTCCGAATCTGAAAAAGAAGAAATTCAAGGTGAAGAAGTTGTGGAAATGGAAAAAAAAGATTTTAAGTCTGAAAAAGAAGATTCAAACAAAAACGAAGAAAATGCTATTATAAATTTGAGTCATTTAGAACGCTTAAGATTAGAAGCAAAATTAGAAATTGAAAAGGAAAATAAAGTTAGCAATTATCAAAATATCATTCCCCAAAAAGAAGTGAATACAAAAAAATTCTCCGAAATGAATGTGCACGAATTACGTAAGTTAGCAAGAGGCAATGTTAATTTTCCAATTAAAGGAAGAGAAATTTCAAAGGCAAATAGAAGCATTTTAATCAATTATTTTAATGATATTTCATAACTCTAAAATTTTTCTAATTAACTTTGATATAGATTATATATATTTAATTTTAATCATAAATATGTTTTGTTATAAATGAAACCCAAATTTCTTAAAATATTTTTATCTACAATTTTTTCAATAATTCTTTGGATTTTTGTCTCATTTTCCTACGAATATACAACAACCTTTAGAGTTCCTATTAATTTTACAAATATTAAAGAATCAAATACAATATTATCTCAGTCTTCAAATGAAATAAATTTAACAATTAAAGGTCAAGGTTGGGTTTTAGCTCAAATATCTTCTGTTGCTGAATCATATTTCCAAATATCAACTAATGAAAAAGTTGGGATACAGCACGCCGATGTTCGTGAAGCTTTAAGTGAAAATTCGTGGTTAAATCCAAGTGTTCAAGTTGTAATGCTTTCTCCAGCTGTTGTCGATTATGCTATTGAGCGTTTAAATTCAAAAGTTGTTCCAATATTAACTGATATAAAAATAGATATTGAAGAGGGTTATGGAATAGTTTCGGATATTATTTTAAATCCAGATTCAGTAAAAATATTTGGTCCAGTAACTTTAATGAACACTATTCATGATGTTTCTACAAAGCCGCTTCAATTAACAAATATTGATGAAGATATTTCAACAGAAATTGTTTTGAAACCTTTAGAATACATCAAATATGAAAAAGAAATTACAAGAATTGAGTTTAGTGTTCAAAAATTAGTTGATAAAACATTTGAAAATGTCCCAGTAAAAGTTGAAAATGTACCAAATTTAAGGACTCTGGAATTATTTCCACCCCATATTAATATTACTTTACGAGGTGGTTTAGTTAATCTTGGAGTAATGAGAACTGATTCAATTAAGGCAACTGTCGATTTTAATGATGCATTTCTTGATTCACTTGGTAAAATTAATCCTAAAATTTTAATCCCAAATTTTACAACTTTAACAAATGTTAATCCTAAAACACTAAAATATATAATAAAACAAAACTGATATGTTTATAACTTTTGAAGGCTTAGATTTTTGTGGAAAATCAACTCAAGTTAAATTACTAAAAGAAAAACTTGTACAATTAGAAAAAAAAGTTATTCTAATTAGAGAACCGGGTGGAACTCAAATTTCAGAAAAAGTAAGAGATATTCTCCTTGATAAAAAAAATTGTGAAATGCATATTGAAGCTGAATTGCTCCTTTTTTCTGCAAGCCGAGCTCAATTGGTTCGCGAAAAAATTATTCCTTTATTAAAAGAAGGATACTTTGTTATTTCAGATAGATTTCATGATTCCTCAATTGCATATCAAGGTTATGGACGTGGCATAAATCTAAATTCAGTTAAGACAATTCAAGAATTTGCTATTGGTTCAGCAATTCCTAACATAACATTTTTTTTAGATTTGCCTTTAGACGAAATTGCTAAACGGCGACAAAAATATGGTGCGGATAATTTAGATAGAATTGAACTTTCTGAAAACGATTTTTATAATCGTGTTCGTGATGGTTATATTGAAATTAGTAAAAATGAAAAGAGATTTATAACAATTGATGGAACTAAATCAATTGAGGAAATCCATAATCAAATTATAAATATTGTTATACAAATGGTTCAAAATAATGAATAAATATTTTAGAAAATATAAATTTTGGCTTATTGCCACTGCAGTAATTTTAGTTACAGGATTTGCAACCGTAAATTCTGATATATATTTCAATATTGCTAAAAGCATTGATACTTTTGGAAAAGTTTATCGTGAAGTTAGCATCAATTATGTTGATAAAATAAATCCAGAAAATTTTATGCTAGCTGGAATAAAAGGCTTGCTTTCATCTTTAGATCCTTACACAACATATATTGATGAAACAATGAAAAAAGATTTAGATGTTATTACAAACGGGAAATATGGGGGAATTGGAACAAGTGTTGGATTAAGAAGAAATAAAATCACAATTCTTGACTTAATGGAAGGCTATCCAGCTCAAAGACAAGGTTTACGAGTCGGAGATATTATTATTAAAGTTGACAGCATTGAAGTTAATAAGGATAATTATGAAGATTTAAGTAAATATTTAAAAGGTGAACCTGGTAAAATTGTTAATTTAACAATTGGAAGAGAGGGCATTAAAGATAATCTTATTTTTCAACTTGTTTTGGAAGAAATTGTGATTAAAAATGTAAATTTTTATGGTTTTATTCCAGAAGAAAATATAGCATATATTAAATTAAGTGGGTTCTCGCGTTCTGCCGGTAATGAAGTCAAAAATGCGCTTCTTGATTTGAAAAGTAAAAAAGATATTCATTCAATTATTTTGGATTTACGTGGAAATCCAGGTGGTTTGCTTGACCAAGCTATTGACGTTTCAGAAAAATTCTTAAATAAAGGTGATATTATTGTTTCGGTTATTGGAAGAGATACATCGCAAATTTCAAGATATTATTCAAAAGAAACACCTTTGGCTGAAAAAAGTAAGTTAGTTGTTTTAGTCGATGGCGGCACAGCTTCTGCTTCCGAAATTGTTGCTGGTGCTGTTGAAGACCACGATAGAGGTGTTATTGTAGGTGAAAAGTCATTCGGAAAAGGACTTGTCCAAACAGTTTTGCCTCTCTCTTTTAATACTTCATTAAAAATTACCACCGCAAAATATTATACTCCAAGTGGGCGTTGCATTCAAGAAATTGATTATTCAAAAAATGATGAAATTTTTAACGATTCTAAAAGTGAAAGTTTAAGTAAATTTTTTACAAATAATAATCGAGAAGTTTTTGCTAATGGTGGAATTACTCCCGATTCTATTGTCTCAAATTCTTCGCAATCAAAACAAGTGCAAACTCTATTAGCACGTGGAATTTTTTTCCAATTTGCTACAAATTACTTTAATGGAAATTCTGTTACTAATATTGACAAATTGGATGAATCTAAATTGTTTAATGAATTACTAATATATTTATCTGAGCATAAATTTGATTATACCTCGCAATCTGAAAAATTACTTGAAGAGTTGAAAAAGATTGCTTTGGAAGAAAAGATGGATAAAGATATTTTGGCTTCAATTTCAGATTTGGATAAAAAATATAAAACCGAAGAAATATCAGAGCTTGAAAAACATAAATCGGAAATTATTTGTGAAATTAAAATGGAATTAGCTTCACGAATTTCTGGAAGGGAAGGAAGAATACTTCAATCGCTAAAAAATGATAAACAATTTAAAGTTGCTCTTTCAATTTTAAATGACAACTTGCTTTACAATAAAATACTTGGAGTTAAAGATTAGTATCCTGTTTGTTCTTTTGCTTCTATTTGTTGGACTAATTACTGGTGTTTTAGCTGGACTTCTTGGCATTGGTGGAGGTGTAATTTTTGTGCCAGTTTTGCTTATAATTTTACCAGCAATTGGAGTTGAAAGTAGTAGTGTAACAATTAGTGCTGTAGCTACATCCTTATTTGCAGGGTGTTTTGCATCAGGTTCCTCGCTTTTTAATCACAGCAAAAAGAAAAATATTCTTTTAAAGGAAGGTCTAATTTTTGGATTTGGGGCAGTTATTTCTGCATCCATAATTCCTAATATCATTGTTTCTATTAATCCCGAAATATTAAAAGTTATTATCGCTTCTTTTATTTTTGTAGTTGCTCTAAATTTATTCTTTTCTAATCCAAAACCTAAAATAAAAGATGTAAAATTAAATACTTACTGGCTATTTCCACTTGGGATATTTTTTGGAGCAATTGCCTCAATTTCTGGACTTGGTGGAGGTATATTTTATGTGCCAATTTTATACTATTTTCTCAATGGTGACTTAAAACTATCGGTTGGTACAGCAACTATTGTTATATTTTTAACAATGTTCAGTTCCACAATTTCATTTGCAATTTTAAATCATAGTTGGAATCCAATAAATTTTCAGTTTGGATATTTAAATATTGCATCAGCATTGTTGTTAGGAGCTGGAGCTATATTTGGAGCATATTTTGGAGTTAAATTAGTTTTTAAAGTCCCTATTCCTATCTTTAGAAAAATATTTTCTGTATTTTTGTTTTTCGTTGTAATAAAAATTTTATTAGGAGCTAAAATATGAGCGAAATATCGTTCAAACGAGATGCAAGTTTTGATAAATGCCCAAGTTGTAAAGCTGTTGGTAAATTACGACGTTCAAGAGCACAATCTGTTTATGAGCAAGTAGTTAAGAAACTTGGTTTTTTTAATTATTTTAGATGCAGAGATTGTGGTTGGAGAGGGTCGCGTTTAAGTTTTGGTTTCAATAAAGCTTCGTTAAAAACTATTCTAATTTATCTTTTTCTTATGCTTACAACTGCTGTTGTTGTAAAATTTGTATTGCAAAAAATTGCATTAAAATAAGTAAAAATTTGAAGCCTTTTGGTGCAATTTGCATCAAATCCAATTAAGAAATATTTTTATAATGTTATTAGTAAATCTAATATATGGAGGAAATTTATGAGTGAAGAAGCAAAAAAAGAAAATCAATTTGAATTTAAAGCTGAAATTAAAGAGCTGTTAAATATTTTGGTTCATTCTTTATATACAAATCGTGAAATATTTATTAGGGAATTAGTATCAAATGCTTCCGATGCATTGGATAAACTACGTTTTGAATCAAACCGTGGCACAGAAATATTTAATAATGATTTAGAATTAGCAATTTCAATAAAAGGAGACGAAAAAGAAAATCTACTTACAATTTCGGATACAGGAATTGGTATGACAAAAGATGAAATTATTAATCATATTGGAACAATTGCTAAATCTGGTTCTGGTGAATTTTTGAAACAACTCTCGGAAAGCAAAGAACAAGCAAATAATATTATTGGAAAATTTGGAGTTGGTTTTTACTCGGTTTTTATGGTTTCTGATAAAGTTGAAATTATTTCTCGCTCATTTAAAGCAGATGCTAAGCCAATAAAATGGGTTTCAGATGGTCTCGGAAGTTTTGAAGTGGAAGAAATTGACGAAGATATTAAAAGAGGAACTGAAATTAGAATTCACCTAAAAGAAGATTCTAAAGAATATGCTGAAAAATATAGACTACAAAATGTAATTAAATCTCATTCCAATTTTATTACGTTCCCAATTAAAGTTGATGAAGAACAGATTAATACTGTTACGGCTGTTTGGAGAGAGCCAAAATCTTCTGTTAAACCAGAACAATATAACGAGTTTTATAAATTTTTATCTCACGATTTTGAAGATCCATTTCATATAATTCATAAATCAGTTGATGCTCCAATTCAATTTAATGCTTTACTATTTTTCCCAAAGAAAAATATGGATTTATTTGGGTTTAACCGCGATAATTATGGTTTAGATTTGTACGTTCGAAGAGTTTTAATTAATCATCAAAACAAAGATTTACTCCCAGAATATTTAAGTTTTGTTAAAGGTGTTGTTGATTCTGAGGATTTGCCATTAAATATTTCCCGCGAAACTCTTCAAGAAAATGTAGTATTTGCAAAAATTTCCTCCACTGTTACAAAGCAAATCTTAACCGAATTGGAAAAGATGGCTAAAGATGACAAAGAAAAATATGCTCAATTTTGGAAGGAATTTGCAAGAATTTTCAAAATGGGTTATGCCGATTATTCAAACCAAGAAAAATTTGTTGAATTACTTCGCTTCGACTCTTCTGCAAATGAAAATAAAGATCAACTTGTGGCCTTTGCCGAATACGTTGGAAGAATGAAGCCAGATCAAAAAGAAATATATTATATGACTGGTCCAAGCAGAGACGCATTAATCATGGATCCACATCTTGAAATATTTAAGCGAAAGGGAATTGAAGTGCTTTATCTTTATGACCCAGTTGATGAATTTGTAATTAGCTCAATAAATAAATATAAAGAATTTGAATTAAAATCCGTTGATCAAGTTGACTTAAAATCACTTGAAAAACTTGTTGATTCTGGTGAGAAAAAAGCGAAAGCAGAAGAATTATCTAAAACGGATTCAAAACATCTTTCATCATTACTTAAAAAAATGAAAGAAATTCTTGGCGATAAAGTTACCGATGTAAAAATTTCGGAACGTTTGGAGGATTCTCCAGCCTGCCTTGTAAATTCTGACAATACAATGTCAGCGTCAATGCAAAAAATGATGAATATGATGGGGAACAATACTTCAATTCCAGCAAAAATTTTGGAATTGAATCAAGACCACAAATTAGTCCGCAATTTGGTTAAAATATTCAAAGCTGATTCAAACGACAAATATATTAGCGATGTAACTGAGCAATTATACGAATCGTCATTATTGTTAGAAGGCTATTTGCAGGACCCACATAAATTGGTAAATAGAATAAATTCGATGCTTGAAGAATCAAGCAAATGGTACACAGAAGTTAAAAAATTAGATTAGTTTTGTGTCATATTGTAATTTTATTTAGAACCTCCATCCCAACGTATCGGGATGGAGGTTCTAAATCTTTATAACTTCGCTCATATTAAAATCCTATTGGATTATTCAGGTTTAAAAACTAATTATTGCAAAAATCTCCTCGGCAGAATTAAAATCTTTTAAGTAATGAATTTTGAATGAATTTCTATTATTTACTAACCAACTTAGCGCAATTTTTATTCTATCCAAATCCTTATTTGTTGCATTTTCGTTCCATTTTGGATTGTAATTGAAATAATCTTCAATATATATTTTAAATAAATTTTCTGATTCATTTGGCAAATTTTGAATTATTACTCGTCCCTCAATTAGAAGCAAGAAGTCATGTTTTTGATTTGAAATTACTTCAATTAAGGCGTTCGTTTTATTTATTGGTTCTGCGAGTATCGACGATCGATTTAATTGATTCAAGATTTGGTTAACAATATCACGAATTTCACCAGCTTCTTCGTATTCTTTTTCATCCGAAAGAGCTCGCATTTTTAACAACAGTTTATTAACAGCATCTTGATTTTCACCAGAAAGAAAAGTATAAGCTGATTCTAATTCTTTGATGTAATCATCCTTGTTGTCAAAAATACATGGAGCAACACACCGTTTAATATCATGTAAATAGCATTTTTTCCCACGATTAAATTCCTTATCAGAACACTCGCGTAAACGATAAGTTTTGTGAAGAATATCAATTAAATTTTTGGATGTATCTCGGTTACTGTATGGTCCAAAGTAATCATTTCCATCAAAATCTATTTTTGAAACTGAGGAGAAACTTGGATAATTGTGAGTTTTCTTTACTCTTATAAAATATTGCTGGGAATATTTTTTTAGAAGTGAATTCATTGGTGGTTTGTGTATTTTTATTAATTCACTTTCCAAAATTAAAGCTGTTAATTCTGAATTTGTTTCAATATAATCCAAACTTGAAGCTTTACGCACAATATCTTTTGCTTTACGAGCAGCAGTATTTGAAAAATAATTAGAAACTCGTTTTTTTAGAATTTTAGCTTTGCCTATATAAACAATCTTTCCATTTGCATCCTTAAAAAGATAAACGCCAGCAGTTGAAGGAACATTTGCAAAATCGATTGCTAACTTTTTCTTTATAATTCTAAAATTGGATTTTATTGCAGAAGCGGATTGATAGGCAAGTAATTCGTTTAATTTTGTAATATTTTGGTCTTCTTTAAGTTGAGTTATCATTTTAATTAGCAACTTTGCCGTAACCATTGCGTCGCCCAAAGCACGGTGAACATTTTTATGTCTAATTCCAAAATGCTGAACCAAATTGCCTAACGATTTACTTTTTAATTCAGGATAGAGTTTGCGTGCCAATTTTAATGTGCATAAAGTTTCGTTTTTTGGAGGAAGAACATCGGCACGCATAAATTCGTTTTGCAAAAAACTGTAATCAAAAGGCATATTGTGAGCAACTAAAATTGAATCGCCAATGAAATCGATTATTTGGGATGTTAAATCTTCAAAAAAAGGTGCATCGTGAACGTCATCATTTGTAATTCCAGTTAACGAAGTGATATAATAGGGGACAAGCGTTCCTGGATTTATAAAGCTTTGAAATGTTTCAAAAATTTCGCCATTTTTAACGCTTACTATTCCTATTTCTATTGCTCTATTGTGTTTTCCAGAAGTTCCAGTCGTTTCAAAATCTAGAACCGCAAACTCCGTATCAAAAATATTTATGCTTTCAACAACTTTATTTATCATAATTTGGAATTAATCTCAAAATGGAATGCAATATAATGCTACTGCCACAATTGTACAAAGTTAATAACTAAATTCAATTTGCTTTTAATGTTAAACATGAACATTATCCATTTCTAAATATTTCATCAAGTATTTTAAGTAAATCTTTCATCATAAATGGTTTTGCTAAATAATGGCTTACACCTTTTGAAAGAAAATTCAATTTGTCATAATCACTTGCAAAGGTAGTTAATGCTATAATTGGTGTTTCTTTATAGTTTGGAATTAATCTAATTTTTTGAGTTAACTCAACTCCATTTAATCCAGAACCTAGATTAATATCCATTAAAATTGCATCAAATTGGAAGTTCTTTATTTTTTCTAAAGCAATAATTGCATTTGTCGCACTGTCAATATCATATATTTCCTTTAGTGCTCGTTTAATTATTTTAATTGTTAACAAATCATCTTCAATATTAAGTATTATTTTTCTTTTACTAGATAACGAATTTAATTTTGTTAAGCCGTTTTTATCTAAAGTGGCGTATTTATATTTAGTATTAAAAACGTTTTCAGTTTCTAAAAGTTCATTAAATGGTATTTCAATTGTAAATACTGATCCTTTACCAAATTCGCTTTCAAGAAAAATTTTTCCACCTAAAATTTCAATACTTCTTTTTGCGATAGTTAATCCAAGACCAGTCCCTTGATAATTTCTTGATATACCTTCTTCAACTTGCCTAAATTCTTGCCAAATAATTTCTTGCTTATCCTTTGCAATTCCAATCCCTGTATCTAAAACACTAATAGTAAGATAATTCTTATCAGCTTTATTTATTTTATCAACAATTATTTGCACTTTCCCTTTTTCTGTAAATTTAATGGCATTACTTACCAACATTCTTAAAGCTTCTGAAACCAAAGATTCATCTGAATTAATAAATAAATTTTCAACGTTGATTTTAAACTCAAACTTAATGTTTTTTAAAAGAGCAGATTCTTTGAAATCTCTGTTAATAGATTCAATTAAATTTTGGATATTAATTGTTGTGATACGTTTTTCATGTTGTTCAGATTCAAATTTTACAATATTAAGTATTTCGGTTAATGTTGTTAACATTCTTTTTGAAGTACTTAAAATACCTTCAGCCATTTCCTTATCGTTTGGGTCGGTTAATGATTCTGTTAATAATTCTGCATAACCCATAATTCCAACAAAAGGTGTTCTTAGTTCGTGACTCATGTTTGATAAAAATAATGATTTAACTCTATTAATATCTTCTGCACGCTCTTTAGCCAAAATAAGTTCTTCGAGCATTGCTTTTTTTTCAGTAATATCTTCTTTTACTGCAACAAAATTAATAATATCACCATTTGAATTAACAATGGGGGAAATTATTGCATTTTCCCAAAATAAATCTCCATTTTTCTTTTTATTATGTAATTCACCTTGCCATCTTTTTCCACTTAATATTTTGCCCCATAGTTTGTCGTAAAAATCATTTGACTGCTCTCCTGATTTAAATATTCTTGGATTATTTCCATATAATTCCTTGAATTCATATCCAGTTACTTCAGTTGTTTTAGGATTAGCATATTTTATAAAACCTTCTGGATCTGTTATTATAATGCTAACTGGACTTTGTTCAACAGCACGACTAAGTGTTCTTAATTTTTCTCTTTGCTCTTTATTCTCGGTAACATCGCGAGCTACACCATACATTATTTCTTCATCTTTATAGGGAAAGGTGTTCCATGATAGCCATTTTGCTGATCCATCCTTGCAAATATATCTATTTTCAAATTGAAATATTGTTTGCCCATTTATTATAACTGATTTAATGTTTTCAGTAATTTTTCTATCATCTGGATGAACAAAAGAAACCCAAGGTTTTGATAATAGTTCTTTTGTTGGCCAACCAAGTGTTCGCTCCCACGATGGATTTAACACTTTGAAATAGCCATCAAATCCGGCTACACAAATCATGTCAATAGAATGTTCAAAGACTCTTGCAGCAGTTTTCAATTCATTTTCTGCTTTTTTTCGTTTGGTTATTTCGTGAACAATTGTATGGATGTATGTTTTACCTCCAAAATTTAATTTACTTAAAAAAACTTCCACATCGCAGATTAAACCATTTGCTTTTTTATGTTTAAATTCAAAGTTTTTTCTTTCGGAGTTGAAAAATTTCGCAATTATTATTGACAATTCCTTTTCCTGAAGAGTATTTATATCGGTTATTTTCATATTTTTAAGTTCTGCAATTGTCCATCCATAAAATTTTTCTGCGGCAAAATTTGCATCAATAATAGTTAGCGTTTCAGGGTCAATCAATAACATAACAGCAAGATTTTCTGTAAATAAGTTTTTAAATCTGCTTTCACTTTGCTTTAGAGCATTTTCGGCTATTATTTTTGCTTTAATATTTTTATGTTTAAGCAATGAAGATTCAATTGCAGATACTAATCTGTGCAAATTATCTTTTAGAATATAATCATCTGCACCAGCTTTCATACAATTGACTGCAGTTTCTTCATTAATTGAACCAGTAAGAATTATAAATGGTAAATTGTTATTTAATTTTAACGATAATTTCAAAGCAGTCATTCCATCAAAAGAGGGCATTGAGTAATCAGAAATTATAATATCTGGATTAAATTCATTAATTTCTTTTAATAACCCTTCTTCAGTTTCTACCCTTTTTGAAATGAACAGAATTCCAGCATTTTTAATTACTTTTTCAGCAATAAACATGTCAGTTTCAGAATCTTCAACAAAAAGTATCCTTAATGCTTGTTTTTTTACCATTTTTAACCTTTTAAATTGGAAATAATTTAACTATGATCTATTTACAGGTGATTCGTTTAACAGAAGCCAATAAAGACCAAGTTGTCTAACTGCCTCAACAAACTTATCAAAATCAACAGGTTTAACTATATAACTGTTAACTCCAAGTTTATAACTTTCTAAAATATCACTTTCTTCTTTGGATGAAGTTAACACAATAACAGGAATCATTTTTGTTTCTTCATTATTTTTTAATTCTTTAAGTACTTCCAAACCATCAACTTTTGGCAGCTTTAAATCAAGTAAAATTATTTTTGGTTGATTAAAGCCATCACGATTTACAAACTTGTTTTTATGAAAAATAAAATCTAAAGCCTCTTCTCCGTCAACAACAACTAAAACATTATTAGTTAAATTATTTTTCTTTAATGCTCGCAAAGCCATTTCGGCATCGTTTGGGTTATCCTCAACAATTAAAATTTCCACAATATTTTGTTTGTCCATCACTACTCCAGCTATGTTATTTATTAAAAATACTTTTCATCTTTTACAATATTTAGTCGTTTAGTTCTTTTTAGGTAATGAAAAATAAAAAGTTGCACCTTTGTTTATTTCTCCCTTAGCCCAAACTTCTCCACCATGTCTGTGAATAATCCTTTTCACAATTGCTAAACCAACGCCAGTGCCTTCAAATTCAATTTCAGTGTGCAATCTTTGAAAAACTCCAAATAGTTTGGATACATACTTCTCGTTAAATCCAGCCCCAAAATCTTGAATTTTATATTCAATATATTCTTCTTTATCTTCTGCAGAAATAACAATTTTTTTAATTTGTGATTTTTGACTGTATTTAATAGCGTTTCCAATTAAATTTGTCCAAACTTGTTCTATTAAAGTTGAATCTCCATTTACTTTTGGAAGTGTTTCAACATTAAATTCAAATGTATTTTTGTCGTTATCATTCGCAATTTCGTTGTAAATCGATTCTACCATTTTTTCCATATCAATCTTTGTATAATTTATTTCTATTCTTGAAAGACGTGAAAGATTTAACATGTCGGCAATTAATCTATCCATTTTTTTAGCGTTTTCTCTTATAACTTTTAGCAGTCTTTTTCCTTCATCATCCAATTTATTAGAAAAATCCTCTTCCAAAAATTTTGAAAAACCATCAATTGCTCTAAGTGGTGCTCTTAAGTCATGAGAAACTGAATATGAAAAAGCCTCTAATTCTTTATTGGATAATTCCAATTTTCGACGTTCATTTTTTAGCTCACTCGTAACTTCGTTTAAGTCTTCAATCATATACAACATAGCTCTTTGACTTTTATCTAATTTTTTTAATTTTTCATTTAGTTCAGCAGTTTGTTTTTGAACTTCAATTTCAAGATTATCTTTAATTTTTTTAAGTTCATTTTCGGCAACTTTTCTTTCGGTAATATCATTACCTTGTGCAATAGTTGCTATTAAATTATTGTCTGAATCATAAATTTTAGCCGAGTTCCAGAGAACATTCTTTATACTCCCATCAATATTTTTAATTTCTATTTCAATAGTTTCTGATCTTGAATCAATTTTTAATGAATTAATTAATCTAATAGATTCTTCCCTTGAATTACCAGGGAAAATAATATCAATATTTTTTCCAATTACTTCATCAAATTTCAATCCAGTTAATCGTTCAAAAGCTCTGTTAAAACGTTCAATATTGAGTTCAGTATCCCAAACAATTATTGGTGCTTGTGCATAATTAATTAGATTTTCAAGATATTCCTTTGTTTTTTTTAGTTCATCTTTAATAATTTTATCTTTTGTAATATCCCAAAATGTAATAACAGCTCCAATGCTTTTCCCATCTTGCTTTATTGGATATGAAAAATATTCAGCATCAAAGTAAGTACCATCAGCTTTCCAAAGAACTTCGTTAGAAACATGAATTTCTTTCCCTTTGCGAAATGCAATATAAATTTTACAATCTTCTTCCAAATATTTTGATTTATTGGCATGGCTGTGATGTATTAGTTGGTGCATATTTTTACCAATTACTGAGTTAATATCGGCATAGCCTAATAAATTTAAAGCGGATCTGTTGCAAAAAGTGCAATTACCTTTTTGGTCAATTCCATAAATTCCTTCAGCTGTTGAATTTAGTAACAATCTTATTTGTTGCTCACTATGGCTTAATAAATCTTTTTGCAGTTTCAAATCGTTAAATGTTTTGTTATGCTCTAAAATTTCATTTTCCAAATACTTCGTTTTTTGTCTAACCTTTCTATTTAATAAGAAGATTGAAATAACAAGCATAATAATAAACAATGGAATAAAAATATAAACAGACATCCAAAGAATATCTTTAATATCCAATTCCCTTTTTGATGTTGTTCCAAACCATTTTAATTGAATTTCGTTAAAAGTATTGTTTGCAATTATTATTGAAAGCCCTTCATTTAGTTTTGTAAGCAATTCTCTATTACCTTTTTGTACAGCAAAACAAAAATCTTGGCGGAATTGAGGAATATGAATATCCAATGGTTTAATAGTTTTAATTCCCATATTTTCAAGTAGTTTTATCCCCATAATTCTTTGTGTAATTACAGCATCCGATTCACCATTTTCCAACATGTGAAAAGCTTCCTCAAAAGTGTGTGTTGAGATAACAGTTTTTGAAATATTTTCTCGTAAAATAAATTCTTCGGCATTATCGCCTTTCATAACAGAAATAGTTTTCCCCTTTAAATCTTCTAAACTATCTATATCTAATGTTCCTTCTTTAACAAAAATAGCTCCGTGCAATGATAAATAGGGAAGAGTAAAATCATAAAGTGATTCACGTTCTGGAGTTCTTCCAACAAGTGGCAAGGCATCAATTTTGCCAATAGCTAAATCATTTTTTATTTCATTCCAAACTCCAATTTTTATATTTAGCTTAATTCCAACCGCTTTTGTAGCTGCTTTAATTAAATCGATAGAAAAACCATCAGCATTTCCATTTTCATCAACAATGCAATATGGAGGATAGTCGGGTTCGGAAGCAATTGTAATTTCAAGAGGACTTTCTGTCACAGAGCTATTAATTATTATATTTTGTGAAATTAAGTTTGAATTGATTGCAAAAAGAACTAAACCTAAATATTTTAAGTAATTATTCATTATTACCTTTTAATCTTTTTATTTCAGCTTTCATTTCCTGCATTCTAATTTCTCGTTCAACCTGGATAATGCAATAGGATTAAAATAAACAATTTTAGAAAAAGAACAATCAATATAGAAGCGAACTTGCCCCGACTTACTC
>PCUD01000137.1:33515-45743 GCA_002786785.1 Ignavibacteriales bacterium CG18_big_fil_WC_8_21_14_2_50_31_20
TTTTGTAATTCCATTGTTTTCTTTTCAATAATTTGTTCTAATTCGGCATTCATCTTAATTATTTTTTCTTCAGCAATTCTTTTCTCTTCTAAACTTTTTTCAAGTTTTATAACATATTCTTTAAGACTTTTTTCATTTTCTTCAGTCTGGTTCATTTTATCTTCTAATTTTCGAATTAGAGCATAGTTATATTCTGTTAGCATTATTTCTTCGGATAAATTACTCACTTCGCGAGGCTTAAATTCATTTTGTTTTATTTTATCAAATAAATCTTTAATAATATTTAAAAAAACATCTGGGTCTTGTGGTTTTATTAAAAATTTATCAGCTCCTAGTTTCAAAGCAAACTCCTCATCCTTTGCATCGGTATATGTAGCAGTGTAAAAAATAAAAGGTATATTTTTTAGTTTATCATTTTTTTTACATTTGCGGCATAGTGTAAATCCATCCATAACAGGCATTAAAATATCCGAGATAATTAGATTAAAATTATCATTTTCGGCTAATTCATAAGCTTCAGCTCCATTATTTGCAGATACGGTTTCGTATCCACTTCTTCTTAGCAAAGCTTCAAGCAAATATAAATTTTCTAATTTATCATCTACAATTAATGTTTTCATTTTCACCAAATTTTTAGTCATATTAAAAATTATTATTTTGATTTATTGCTTTTTAGCAACGTAATTTCGTCTTTCATTTCTTTCATTCTAAGTTCACGTTCAATTGTTGCATTGTAAAAATGTTCCAATTCAGAAATTCGTTCCTTTAATTCTTTAGTCTTTTCTTCAACTTCTATAACCAAATTATCTTTCATTTTTTTAAGCTCTTCATCATATTTTTTGCGTTCTGTAATATCTCGCACATTTATAATAGCAGCATTTATTAAAGGGTTATCAAAATAATTTTGAGCAACTGCTTCAAACCAAACATAACCTTTTGATTTATGCATGTGGCGGTATTCAGCCTTTATTTTTTTATCCTTATTATTTACAATCTCATTCCATTTAGCTCTTACAATAGCTAAATCATCTGGATGAATTAATTGATCAAATTCAACCATCAATTCTTCTGTTTTATATCCTGTTAATTCATAAGCTGCATCGCTAACAAAAATTTGTTTTCCATTTTTATTAATTAAAATGTATATGTCATTTGAGTTTTTGATAAAAAGGGTTAGTTTTTCTTCGCTATTTTTTAGAGCTTCTTCGGCTTTTTTTTGCTCAGTAATATCACGACCAAGACCAATTATATTTTCAATTTCCCCATTTTTATCCATGACTGCCTTATTGTTCCAAGCAAACCAACGCCAACCATTTTCGGATTTTGCTCTTTCTTCAAAGTAACAAGTATATGGAGGATTAAGCAACATCTGCTTTGCTTTAATAGTTTTTTCTATATCACAATGATGAACCAATGGAAGAAATTCATTGCCTAAAATATCATTTTCCATCACACCAAAAGTTTTACAATATGAGGGACTTGCAAAAAGAAAACGACCTTTAAAATCAAGTTTTATTAATAAATCAATTTGATTGTTAACAAGTAGTCTGTATTTTTCTTTATTTGCAAATATCTGAACTTGAGAATCAGCAATTATTTTTCTATCAATTAATATTTTAGATATAATAACTGAAGCAATTGGATAAATTATTAAAATAGGTAAGGTCAATTCAATAATAACATCATTACTTGATTTACCTGGTAAAGCCAACATCCACAACATCATTGAAACATGAACTGCTATTCCCAAAAAGTATAAATTGATAATTTTTTTACTATTTTTTTCATTTACTAATTGTCTGTAAAGCAAACCAATAATTGAAGATGTAAAAATTACACCTAAACCAACAAAAGTACCACCTCCGCCAATTATAATTCTATAAATAGAAGCAATTATAACAGAAATAGTTGCAACAATAGGTCCGCAAAAAAAAGCTCCTATACTTAATATTATTGACCTTCCGTCAAAAATTATTCCATTAGAATAATGAACTGGTAAAAACATTCCAGCCACACAAATAAGCCCAAAAAGAATTCCCGAAAGCAAATTATAAAGATTTTTATTTATCTTATCTTGTTTTTGATATAAAAAGCTATAACCATAACTTAAAATAATAAGCAATGAAATATTGGTAATTATAGCGTTTGTCATAATTTTATTTTCCTTATCATAGCAAAATTAATGCAATAAAAAAGAATTTGAAATATTATTCTACAAAAATAAATTCCGATTTGGTATATACCTAAATTTATTTATGCTCATTTTTAAGCCTTTCAATTTCAATCTTCAACTCTTTCATTCTTAATTCGCGGTCGATTGTTGCATCGTGAAATCTTTCTAATTCATCAATTCTTTGTTTTAACTCTTTTGTTTTTAACGATACTTGAATTTCAAGATTATCTTTTAACTTTTTTAACTCTTCTTCCGATTTTTTCCTTTCTGTTACATCCGTAAAAATTATAAAATTGAAATCACTAGTTGTAGCTATTCTAAATTCAATTTGCGCAACTTTCCCGTTTTTACAAGTTACGGGATATTCAACTGGGTTAATTTCAGATTCATTATTCTTAGCTTTTTTAATTTCTTCTTCCCAATGTTTCCTAATTTGTTCTCTTTGTGCATTATCAGGATAAGCCAACTTCCACCAAACATTAATATTAGGAATATCTTCAATTGTATATCCTAATATTTTTGTAAAATGCTCATTTATATATATTATATTTTCATTTTTATCATCAATAATTATTCCAATTGGGGCTGATTTTGCTAATAAACTAAAACGTTTTTCACTTTTAGCTAATATTTGTTCCGCTTGCTTTCTTTGTGAAATATCTCTTACAAATACCAACGCTCCATGTTCACCCTCAAAAATAATTGGTTCACCAGCAGTTTCTACCCAAACTTCACTTCCATCAATTTTAATAAATCTTTGTTCTGATAGTTCTTTAACTGATTTATTTTCATTTAATTGTTGAATTCGTTTCAATAATTTTTCTCTAGAACCAGGGTGAAACCTTTCCATTACTTGTGAGCCAATTAATTCGGATGGTGATTTTATTCCAAATAATTTGCAAGCAGCAGGATTTAAATATGAAAATTTCATATTGGTTTGAATAAATATTGGATCTGGAGCGCCTTCAACTATAGATTTAAATCTTTCCTCACTTTGCTTTAATGTTTCTTCAGCTCTTTTTTGAATAGTAATATCTTGAATAGTTCCAACCATTCTAACTAGATTTCCACTTTCATCAAATTCTAAACGACCAATTCCATGCACCCATCGTTCTATTTTATCATTTACTCTAATAATTTTATATTTTTTATCAAATATTCCATGCAGCTTAAAAACATCATATGCAAAATAATCATTCATGGTTTGTCGCATTTCGGGGTGGATTAATAAACTCCAACCTTCAATACTTCTTTTGTAATCTTTATTAATTCCAAATATTTCGTCTAGCACTTCGGAGCTTTTCCAAATTCCTTCATTGAACTCCAGAATATAACTACCAATTCCCGCGGCTATTTGAGATTGTCGTAATAGCAGCTCACTTTCAGCAATTGCGTCTTCAGTTTTTTTACGTTCAGTTATATCAACAATAGATGTAATATAAAACTGTGGTTCTTCATTTTTATCTTTTTGCAGGTATGTTGAAATATCTACCCAAATAATATTATTATTTTTATGAAGATATCTTTTTTCAAATCGGACATTCAGATTTTCTCCTGAAAGCAATGATTGAATGTTCATATTTGAAATATCAATATCCTCTGGATGAGTAATATCCATCCATTTTATGTTTTTTATTTCATTTTCAGAATATCCAAGAATATTACAAAAGGCTTTGTTTGACCTAATAGAACCGTCAATCTTAGTTATTGATAAACCAACTGTTGAATTTTCGAAAAAATTTCTAAATTTTTCTTCACTTTCCTTTAACTCGTTTTCAAACTTAGTCCGCTTTTCAATTTCGTTTGTTAAATCATCAATCAAATTAAGCGAATCGTTTTTTGCTTTTTTCAATTCAATAATTTTGGTTTGCAATTCATTAAATCTTTCATTTGCAATTTCTTCTGCCTTATTTTTAGCTTTCTCTAATGTTTCATCAAATTTAAGGCGTTCCAAAATTACAGCCAGCATTTGGATTGAATTATTGATAAGTATTTTATTTTCTTCGCTAAGATTTTCCCAATTTTTGAATTCAACAAAACCAAAATAAGAATTTCGAGTTTTAATCTCGAAAGCTAAATCTTTGTTTTTTGCCTCAGTTTCAAAATATTGAAATTCAACATTTTTAAAAATATCTGAAACTCCACCAATAAAAATTTCAATAATCTTTTTAAAGTTGTGAAGTTGAGATAGATGAAACATCAATAGAAATAAATTGTGAGCAGCATTCATAAAATAACCTAATTATTTGCAAATTCTGGACTGTTTTCTCTTAACCAATCATCAGGGTTTTGAAAGTAAGGATTTTGAGTAATAACTCCATTTGAAATTGTGTATGGATGAGTTCTTAATACATTCATAATTATTTTGCCAGAAAATTTTGTGATGTTATAAAGACAAATGCTTATCCAAGGTTTGCCAGGAATAAAATAATTTAAACGCGATTCGTAAGTCATTAAATGTTCAACTCCAGGTATTGCTTCCAAAGCCCAGACCATTTCTGCAGAAGCTCTAATATTTCTTTTCCCATTTTTTTGAGATTCTGTAAAAAAATGGTTTAGCCCAATATCCATACTTGTTGGTGAGAAAAATCCATTAGGATAATATAGTTCTTTAGCACTGTTAAAAGTGAAAAGATTTGGGTTTTTTGGGTGATCTTTACAATTGTGGTAGCGGTTAGCATATTCTTGAATGAAATTTTCTTTTGTTCTTTCAACGGGACAGTAAAACTGCAAGTCATTTTTTAAAGCTCCTTCATGAAAAAAACCAAAAAGAATTTCATCTCGTTCTATTTCTGTTTCATAAAGCCCACAAATGTGAAGTCCCCAATTGCAAGTATAACCCCCAAATCCCATATCAAGTTTTTCTTGATTAGATGTTTTAATATGCATTGTGTTACCTCCTATCAATTTGTTATTTATAACACCTTTTTTCGTAAGGTAATATTTTTCAATCTATTTGGAGAATAAACTTATATACAACATCAATAACAAACTTTTTTCAAAATAACAACATTAATAACAAACTTTTTTCAAATATTAGTTTAGCTTAAGTTAAACATTTTTTATTAATAAATAAAATAAATATTTTTAGTTTATCGGTCTCAGTTGCCGTTAAAACTATGAACTTAAGTGAATCTTGCTTTTGCTTATAAAAATGTTATAATAAATAACAAATGTCAAAAGATAAATTTCAAACAAATAACAAAAACAAATTAAAAAAAAGCCCAACTTTTCAAAAAAGTTGGGCTTTTTAAACCGCAAAGTTTTGATATTAGAAATTGAAATTTGGATATTATTTGGTTTTTGTGGTTTGTAATTTGGCTTTTCAAAACGATTTTTTTTTCGTAACCAAAACTATGGACTTGCAGTCCATAGTCGTTTATTTATAATAACTAATTAACTAATTAAAACTATTTTTTCAATTTTAATGGGTATTCGGCAATTAAAGAAAGAACAGAATCTGTTATTAATTCAGTATCTTCCGAGTTTTTTAAATGCCCATTAATTAAAAACGAAAATACAACTTCTTCACCATTTGCAGCTTTCAAATAACCCGATAAGCCTCTAACATTTGAAATAGTTCCAGTTTTCGCAATAACATTTGCTTCGGCTTTTGTGTTTTTCATTCTGTTTTTTAATGTGCCATCAACGCCAGCAATAGGAAATAATTCCTTCCAAATATTCCAATATTGACTGTTCTTCATGGCTTTTAAAATTTTTACAATTTGTTGTGGACTTATATAATTGTATCGCGAAAGTCCTGAGCCATCAGAATATGCATAAGTTTTTGGTGCAATTCCAAAATTAGTTAAAACACTTTCAACAACTTTTTTGCCTTCTCTAAATGATCCAATTCCATTAACATTTAAGCCTAAAGTTTTAACCATTGTTTCAGCATACATATTTTGACTTCTTTTCATCAATCCTTTTAAAATATCTCTAAGTGGTGGAGAACTATGTGATAACAGTAAAGTTGAATTATTCGTATCAAGCTGCCAATTATTAAATTCATCACAATCAATTGCTTTGCCTGTAACGATAATACCTTTTTCAATTAAAGATTCCTTTAAAACAGTTGTGTAAAATAAAGTTGGATTTGAAATGGAAGGGGAGCGTTCAATAATTCTGCTTCCAGTTTTTACAACTCCAGAAATAATTATATTATTTGTTCCAAAGGGTCTGTTTATTGAAATTCGTGTTTTTCCAGTATCCGAAATAATTGTGTTATTTATAATTGTAAAGTAATTGCTTTTTATATTTGGAATTATTTGAAGTGAATCGTTTAAATTTTTGGGTGGAATTAGTTGTAAGTCGATATAGTTTTCGTTTATTTGCAACGCACCAGATTCGGCAGAATACCAGCTATCCAATCCATCAAAAGACCAGCCATTTCCATAACCATTGTCTTCAAACAAATTGTCGTCACCAATAATGTTACCATCAATTTCCTTTATTCCAAATTTTAGCAAAGAATCCGCCCAGTTAAAAAACGGAGTTCGTGGATCGTTAAAAAATTTTGTGTAAAAAGTTGGGTCACCATTTCCTTGAACTATTAAATTGCCTTTAAGAACAGAATCTATAATTTCACCATTAAAAAAGACTTTAGTCTCAAAAGTAAAATTTTCTCCCAAAGTAACTAACGAAGTTGCAGTGGTCATAATTTTTTCATTAGAAGCTGGCATAAACATTTTGTCCTTATTTTGTTCATACCAAATTTCTCCACTTGAGAGTGATTCTACCAAAACACCCCAATGGGCATTTGTAAAAAGTGAATCTTGGAATTTTTGCTCAATTAATTCCGTAGTTTCATTTAAGGAATAAAAATTAGAGGCACTTGAGCATCCAACAAATATTAGAGGGAAAATCATAAGTAGGAAGTATTTTTTCATTTATATTCTCCAATTGAAAATATTATTAAAATATATACTAAAACTACATAACTTTTTACGAAAAGTAATTATGAATTATAAATTGTACCTCTTCTTTTAGTCAATGAAAGCTAAAAAAAGAGGTGTTAAAGATTTGCTGTTTAACTTAATGGTTATCTAATTTTGCAGAATCTTTTTTGCTCGCGTAGATTGAAGCAATTATTCCAACAGATAAAATTCCAATTATAACCGCTAATGAAAATAAAGTTGGTATTTGGTAATGATGAACCAAAATCATTTTACTTCCGACAAAAGCCAAAACAAAAACTAAGCTAATTTTTAAGAATCTAAATTTATCCATCATGGCTGCAAGAGCAAAATATAGGGAGCGTAATCCTAAAATTGCAAAAACATTGGATGTGAAAATTATAAATGGGTCGGTGGTTATGGCAAAAATTGCTGGAATTGAATCAATTGCAAATAAAACATCGGTGCTTTCAATAACAAATAAAACTAAAAACAGAGGTGTAATGGCTATTTTATTATTAATTTTCGTAAAAAATTTGCCTGATTCAAAATTTTCGCTAACTGGGTAAAAATGTCTTATCATTTTTACCAAAATATTTTTATCGGGTTCTAAATTATCGTGACTTGTTACGAGCATTTTTACAGCAGTTAAAATCAAAATTCCACCAAAGACGTAGGTCATCCAAGTAAATTCTTCAATTAAAGCAACACCGCCTAAAATCATAGCTCCACGCATAAATAATGCCCCGAGAATTCCCCAAAATAACACACGATGTTGATAAATGCTTGGGACTTTAAAATAGGAGAAAATCATTGCAATAACGAAAATATTATCCATACTTAACGATTTTTCAATAACATATCCGGTAAAGAATTGAAGTGCAGCTTGTGAACCAGAAAGTTGGTGTCCAACTTGTAATCCAATATCAAATAAATGATTTTCATATAAATAATAGATAAGTAAATTGAAAATCATGGCTAAAACTACCCAAAATGCAGTCCAACCAAGTGCTTCTTTTACTTTTACAACATGTGAATTTTTATTAAAAACTCCTAAATCCAATGCTAACATTAAAACCACAAAACCTAAAAAACCTATCCATAACCAAATTTGCATAGTAAATAACTCTTTTTTTTATATTTTAGGAAAACTGATTGAAATAAATATTGTACACAACTTAGTGTATATAATTAGTATTTCATAATTTGATATTTAACAAAATGTATTTGACTAATATAAACTTTTGGATTTGTTTTGGAAACATTAAAAAAGAGTATTGTTGAGGATTTTCCACTTGAAGAAGTTCCAAAAGAAAACAGGAAAAGTTTTTGGTCGCTTACTTCTGTTTTGTTAGGATTTACTTTTTTTACTGCAACAATGTGGGCAGGCGGAACTTTAGGAACGGCTTTTAAACTATTTCCTGACCTATTAATAATTATCACTTTTGGAAATTTACTCCTGGGCGCTTACGTTGCTGCACTTGGCTATATTTCGTTTAAAAGTGGCTTAAACACTGTAATGATGGGGCGTTTTTGTTTTGGAGAATATGGCAGCAAAATAATTGATTTAATTTTAGGAATTACTCAAATTGGCTGGTACGCTTGGGGAACTGCAACAATTGCAATAATTTTATCAGAGTTTTTAGGAATTGATAAAACATACACAAAATATTTAATGATATTTTTTGGATTTGCGTTTTGCTGGACAGCAATAATAGGCTACAAAGGATTGGAAAAATTATCAATTGTTGCTGTTCCAATGATGATAATACTAATTTTTATTAGCATTTATATTTCAATAAATGATGCTGGTGGATTTATAAGACTTTTAGATATAATTCCAACAACTGAACTTAGTTTTAGCGCTGCAATAACTATTGTTTTTGGAACTTTTGCAAGTGGTGGCACTCAAGCAACTAATTGGATTAGATTTGCTTCATCGGGCAAGACTGCAATATCGTCTAGTTTAATCGCATTTTTCTTAGGTAATGGATTTATGATTTTTATTGGAACAATTGGCGCTTTAGTTTATCAAGAAGCTGATATTGTGAATGTAATTAAAATTCAAGGCATTTTAAGTCTGGGAATAATTATGCTGTTCCTAAACATTTGGACTACACAAGATAATACGGTTTACAATTTTTCGGCTGCTGGATGTAATTTTTTACGAACTAATAAAAGAAAATTAGTTACTTTTGCGGGAGCTGCAATTGGTACTTTTCTTGCACTTTTTGGAATGTACGAATGGCTTGTTCCATTTATTATTTTGCTTGGTACTTTTATTCCGCCAATTGGAGGAATAATTATGGCTGATTTTATGGTAAAACATAAATTCAACTATCCACTTTTAAAAAATGCAAATCTTCCACAATTTAATTGGGTTGGAATTTTTTCATACATTTTGTCTTCAAGCGCTGCATATTTTAGTCCATTTGTTCCACCAATTGTTGGAATTTTACTTGGATTTTCACTTTACGCAATTTTTGGATTAGCAGGAAATAAATTCTATTTGCAAAGGATTTAAACACCCTAAATGACAATGTACATTGCACTGAAGTAATTATTTCGCTTCCATTGTCACTCTAAAAATACTAATCTAGCTATAATGCACTTTTCAAAACATACCGATAAACTACAAATACATACCGTTAATATATCTTCTTGTACCTTTAACTTGTTTGCTATTGAAACAGAGCTGTTATGCTTCTAACTTTGAGCTAAATTTCAAGATGATAAAATGAATATTCTAAGAATACTTAAGAGTTTATTTACAAAAAAAACTAAAAGTGTGCCTCTTCAAATAATAAAGAAAAAAATTGTTCCATCTCAAATTGTTGAAAATGTTAATCTAAATGAATTGGATTCAATTGAAGAAGCAATTACTGATTTAGAAAATGACCCGAATCTGTCTGAATAGAAAAAAAAATGAGAGAATTAATTAGAAACTTAAAATGTAAAACTCAATAATAATTAGGAATGGAGAAATAATTTACTGCCAGTTAAACTGAACAATTTAATAAGAATGAATAATCGAGGCTAAAATGAATAAAGGCTTTAATACTCAATGGACACATACAAGTTATGCAAGTGGAAGCATTAACACACTTTTCAACAATGTTGGTGTGCTTTCGTTTACGTGTGAGCTTGTCAGCAAATAATTTAGACTTAAAGAATTTAAAATAAAAATAAAGGAGATTATAATGAAAAAAATACTTGAAAATATTGGGATACAATTTTATGTAATCCTTATTATGCTCACTTTTTACCTGGGCAACAAATCTGAAGCTCAGTGGTCAACAGACCCAACTATAAATAATCCTATTTGTACCGAAGTTAACGAACAAGACGATCCTTCAATTACAAGCGATGGTAACGGTGGTGCTATTATTACTTGGGCAGATTACCGAAACGGTAATTATGATATTTATGCACAGAGAATTAGTTCGGGTGGTGCAATTATTTGGACAACAGATGGCATTGTGGTTTGCACACAGACAAACGACCAACAAATGCCAGCAATTACAAGTGATGGAAATGGTGGTGCTATAATAGTTTGGCTAGATCAGCGCAATTCCGGAAATAATGTATTTAATTATGATATTTATGCACAAAGAATAGATCAAAATGGAGTAGTTCAATGGACGGCTGATGGAGTCGTTATTTATTCAGCATTTAGTTCCAGTGCAGCATCTCCAACCATCACAAGTGATGGTAGTGGTGGGGCTATAATTGTTTGGGAAGATCAACGTAATTATAATATTGACATTTATTCACAAAATGTAAATTCAAATGGAGTGATTCAGTGGGCAACTGATGGAGTTGCCATCTGCACTGAACTTGCATATCAAAGACAACCTGCAATTACAACTGATGGCAGTGGTGGAGCCATTATATCCTGGAATGACGAACGAAATGGTAGCAGCAACCCTGATATTTTTGCACAAAAAATAAATTCAAGTGGAGTGGCACAATGGACAATTGATGGAATTGCTGTATGTTCACAAACGGGTTTTCAATTTTATCCCAAAATCGCAAACGATAATTATGGAGGTGCCTATGTTACATGGGCAGATAATAGAAATGGAAACCCTGATATTTATGTACAAAGAATCAATTCAAATGGATCTGTGCAATGGTCAGGATCACCCGATGGAATAGCTCTTTGTACTCTTATAAATTCGCAGGTAGATCCCACTATTTCTGGCGATGGTAGCGGAGGTGCTATAATTACCTGGATTGATAATCGAAATTCTGGTGTAAGTGGTTCCGATGTTTATGGACAGAGAATCAATTCGGGGGGTATGAAAATTTTATCAACTGATGCTATAATTTGTTCTAATTTTTCCTCGCAGGGTTACCCAACAATTATTAATTCCGGAGTTGGGGGAGCAATCATTACATGGAGAGATTTTCGCAACGATATTAATGGTGATGTTTATGCATCAATCCTGCTTTTGCCGTCGACTATTAGCGGAATGAAATTTAATGATATAAATGGCAATGGAATTCAAGATCAGGATGAGCCAGGGCTGCCTAACTGGGAAATAAACATTAAAGATAATAATGCTCCAAATTCATATTCTCTTTTTACTGATTCTTTAGGAAATTATTTTTTTGATAGTCTTACGACTGGCGCTACATATCTTATTTCAGAGAACAGTCAAACTGGATGGACTCAAACATTCCCGACAAATCCTAATACATATTCAATTATAACTTCTCAGGGAGAAAGCGTAGATTCTATAAACTTTGGTAATTATCAGCAAACTTTACTTGGTACTATTTGTGGAATTAAATTTAATGACATAAATGGAAACGGTAATCAAGATTCCTTAGAACTTGGTCTATCAAATTGGGTAATCAATTTAACTTATCAGAACGCTGCTGGTTCTGTTACTTTGTCCGATACAACAGACGAAAATGGGAACTATTGTTTTAATGATTTGCAACCAGGAGGCTCATATACAGTTTCTGAAACAAACCAAGGTGGATGGGAACAAACTTATCCATTATCTCCAGGTACTTATGTAATTCCAATAAAATCTGGAGAAGCAAAAGATTCTGTTAATTTTGGTAATTATCAGCAAACTTTACTAGGTTCTATTTGTGGAATGAAATTTAATGACATAAATGGAAACGGTATTCAAGATTCCTTAGAAC
>PCUD01000177.1:0-847 GCA_002786785.1 Ignavibacteriales bacterium CG18_big_fil_WC_8_21_14_2_50_31_20
GAAGCAAGTTCCTGGGGAAAAGTCGAAACCACTTTTGAGCAGATGGTTTATGCCGAAGCTACGATAGCAATGCCGCTCGTTGTCGGCTATGCTTATCACAAGGGCGCTTGGAAAAAAAGGAAAGCTAAAGAATTTCAAAAACTTTATGCTCCGGCTTCTGCAGATGCTTAAGTGAGTTTTACGAAAAAAAAGATTAAAAAAAAACCGTCCTAAAAATTTTCTTTTAGGACGGCACATTGTCTCTCTTTAGTTCATGAATCTTAAGGAGTGTACTTAAAACGCGTTAGGCTTTGCTGCCCGTTCCAATAATAATCATTCACAACTTTCATACGGGGGATGATTCTATTCTTTGAAGATAAGTGAAAATAATCATTTCTAATTCCGCTGCCGAAAACATCACCCAAAGAATGCCGCTGAGAATATTTGGCTCGATCATTTCTTTTTACCGGTACATGAATTGGCTGAGCTATGGCTTCGGTTTTTAACGAAAAAACCTGAGCGGAATAATCTGCTAAAGCAGGAATTTCCGTTCTGACATGAGTAAAATCTTGATTGGCTTTTTCAACTCCGTCTTCCCCGGAAAAATCTCTTCTTCTTTTCGAGCGGGAAACAATAAATGACACTACTACTAATATAAATCCGCCGGTAGCAACAAAAATTATTGATGTAAAAATTATACTGTTTAAAGTCATCAATTTATCCTTTGAAAGTTGAAAAAATACTTTTATCTGAGCTGTACTATGCAGATGTTGTGCCATCAAAGAAAGTAATGAATTTGTTCTAAAATGAAATTCTGAACCGTTTTACTCTGTATCATTCTAATACTTAAAATCAGAATAGAACAGCG
>PCUD01000177.1:890-5348 GCA_002786785.1 Ignavibacteriales bacterium CG18_big_fil_WC_8_21_14_2_50_31_20
AAGGAATTCAATTTGAAGTTAGTGCAGAAGCAGATTTCCACTCGTTATAAACCTTCGGACATTTTACTTCAAAATATATAAGTATTTTTTCGGTATCGGGGGCGGAATAAATCATCCACCTTTGGATGATCCGCATGATGATTTTCCGGATGAAATAATTGAAGCCGGGATAAAACTTTTCGTTAAATTACAAAAGACGTTAATTTGCAATTAAGATTTTAATTTCTTATTATTTTATAAAGTTTTTTCTAAGACAATAATGTGGTTTATATTTCTGAGGGAAAATGGAACGAACAAATATTTGTCTTTTATCAAAAGATCCTTCTGTTATTGAAAATATTAATATTTTTTCAATAGATAATCCAACAATTAGAAATTTATATAACTTTGATCGATTTGATTTTGTAGTTGAACATTTATTTAAAAATTCTTCTGACGTACTTTTATTGGATTGGAAGGAGTATTCAAAAAATATTTTAGCTTCTGCCTCAATTAAATATATTCATGATCGTATCATCGTATTAACAAATCAAATTACCTGGGATTCTTTTAAAATTATATTGTTTAACGATATTCGATGTATAATTATAGATAGTGCTCCAAGCGAAATATTCTCACAAACTTTTAAAATCTTTTTATCAAAGAAATACTTTTGTTTTCTGGGGAGAGAGAGAGATGGACAAGGACTAAATATTGAATTCTTAAAAAAAATCTGCATTCTGTCGAAAAGAGAATTCGAAATTATAAATTTTATGTTAGAGGGATATGAAAATCAAGAATTAGCAAAAAAGATATTTGTTTCCGTTGGCACCGTTGAGCAGCATATTGTTCATATAAGGCAAAAACTTAGGCTCAACACCACGCGGCAACTGATTGTTTTTATATCCCAAAACTATGCTGAAGTTAAATTTTGCTGTAAGATTAGAAATGTTTCCTGAGAAGAATACTTACCTACCTGAAGTTAAGCAAAAATCCTAAAGGGTCGCACCTATGGAGCTTGGTCTGCCTGGCGCGATCTGTTTATAGAACATAATAAATGATAATCTCCGAAGAGCTCAGTAGGAGCGACCGATCAAGAACGTTTTAGAGTTTAGGAATGATATTTTCCCTGTTTGCATAACATCTGTCACCTAATTATAGTTAAATTAAGCGATTTTTATTTCATTACGAGGCGAGGCCGAAGCAATCTCATGCCTGTAATCCCGCTATGCGCATAGGCGTCAACTTAATTTTATGATTTTTAAGAATATTGTTGATATGAGTTGTAAAAATATGTGAAAACAAACTTCTATTAGCACTTTTTGTTAGTGTTACCTTGTTTGTTTTTTTTCTAATTGAAACCAATATATCATCCCTAAAGGGATTTTAATTGTTGGTGGTATTTATTGTTATAAATATTTTATCCCTAACAGGATTTAGGATTCATAATCCCGGCGGGATGATATGCTTATAGAAAAATGGACAAAAGAAAGAATGAAATCCCTTTAGGGATGACATATGGCAAAGACATGCTTTTGGCATAAAATCTTTATTATATTCTAAAATTAAAACAATTGTATCAATTTTGATTGGAAAGAATAAACGTTAAGTTGACGCCTATGCGCATTGCGTGATCGGGTACTCGCAATGACATTAACGAGAGACGTTATAGAAAGAATCGCTCAATTTAGATTATAATTATAAGTTTCTTATATAGCATAATCTTTTTTATTTATTTATATTTTTATCAGTTATTATATTTTCAGGGAAGATAAATAAAGTGCAACTATTACAAAAACTTGTTATCAATCAAAACTTAATCACCCGTGGTTTTGTTGGTGCATTATTCACGATAATAAGTTTGGGAATAATAGTTAATACAATATTAATGATCCCATTGATCGAACGTTCATTTAATGAAATTTATAAGACAAGTTACTCCGAGGAATTTTTAATAGAATTCCCGATAGTAATTTATGTACTGATTACTGTATTTACCCAACTATTTTTTCTGTTACTTCACTGTTCTTTTTTCACTTTAATTAATCTGTTGCTTATTAATTATTTTAAGGAAACAAAAAAAGGAAACAAAAAGACTATTTTTATTTTCTTTCTAAGTGGAGACCTTTTTTTTCTATTACAAATGTTTTTCCAAACAGGAATGTTATATATTAATGGAATAGAATCAGTACACGGACCAAATGACTTAATTATATCTTTTGGATTAAATAACATATTAAACAGCGATAACTTTTTATTTAATCGGATCACTTACTCAATAACGCCTTTCTCCATTTTATATTTCACATTCATTTATAATCAAAATCTAAATTCATATCTACTAGGAAAAATGGAAAGCGTTTTAGTATCGGTATTGCTTTTTTTTATTTGGCTGACTATGAAGGTTTGGGATCCTCTTGGCGTAAATGTAAACATATTATAGTATCTATATTTAATGAGGTTTAAATAGGTGCTTAAATAAACAAAACCTCTTCATCTATTAGGAGTTGTTATGCTAAAACAATTTATTCTCCGTTCTTTTATGGTTTTGATTATTCAGTTTTCGATTTCAGCTGAAATTTTTTCAAAACCAGCATATTGCGAAGAAGCGCTTATAAGATGTAATAAAGCTTGCCAAAGCTATGGGTGGCCGATGAGTTCAGTTTGCCAAACAGGATGTGGTATTGGCTATCTATATTGTGGAACAGCGCAATAAATTTACCTTATCAGAATGCTGCCTGAAAAAACAAAAATATGAGGTTATATTTAATTAGCTTTTTTATTTTGCATGTATTTTTCGGGCAGCATAATTTTAATATTTTATGCAGCATATTATTATTTGTTTATTCGCATTTATTTATCTGTTTGTCTCTGTAAATACTTTTCAAAATAGAATAGTATTACATGAGGTTGCAACCTACGGAGATAAAAACATTCTATTAAATATAATGGACGTAATTCCATTTAATTCGAATTCAATATTGGTATGTGATAAATTGGATTACTCTTTTAAATTAATTGAAGAAACAGGAACCATTTCGCATTCGATAGGAAAACGAGGTAAATCAAAAGGCGATTTTATGGGTCCTGGGAATATAGCTTTTAACCAGGAAAATATAATAGTAGCAGATTTTTCCTCTTCAAGAATACAAATGTTCGATAAAAAATTTGAATATATGAAGAAGTTTTATTCTCCGGGTCCTGTATTTGATCTAAATGTTGATAAAAATAAAAACTTCTGGATTGCATGCTATACAGGGAATAAAAATGAAGGGCTATTTTTATATAATAGATCAGGGAAAAGATTAAAAAATGTAAAACTACGGAATACAACAGGCGATCTTTTTAAAGACATTTTCACATTTACAATAACAAATTCTAATTACCTCATTATTTGTTACATTGTTCAAAACAAGATAGAAGTTTTAGATTTGAATGGAAATTTTATTAATGAATTTGTAATAAAAACGCTGCCCAAATTCGCCAAAGAAAAAGTGATTCAAAAAAATGTTTTTAGTAAAGATTTAATTGCGCCCGAGGGGAATATAACGCAAAGTATTGCGTCTGATAGAAAAAACAATATTTACATTCTGGGTGGTGATTATAGTCCTAATCCATTTCGGGATATTTATATTTATGATGTTAATGGTAAGTTTATACAAAAAATAGTTTTACCCCAAAAGGCATCATTGATTAACATTAATAAAGAAGATATGCTTTATTCAGTTCATAACAAACGAAGAATAATAAAAAAATACAAAATTGATGTGATTTTAGAAAAAAGATAATTTATGCAGAAAGTATTAAGGTATACTATTGTTGTATTGGGTTTCTTTTTTTTAATTGCCGGCGGTTCCAAAGTTTTTGTGTTTTTAACTTTTGCCGAAACTATTGACAATTTTATACCGTACCTTAATGGTATTGGAACGATACTATCCATAATTATTATCAGCGCGGAAGTTTTGGGTGGGATTTTCTACATCATTAATTATAAAATTGTTTTATTCAGTTATATGTTTTTGTTTATAATTTCAACTTTTATAACTGTTTTATCCATCAGTTTAGTATTAAACCGGGAAATAAATTGTAGGTGTTTTGGTGTTATTAATTTTAATTTCTCTAATCAAAACGAACTTATTTTAGATTTTATTCTACTCGATATTATTGCACTAATTATATTTGTAAATTACAAATTGAGCAATAAAAAAATAAAATTAAATGTGGTTACATTTTGTTTAATAGTATTGTTCGGTTTGTACATTGAGTATAATTTTATTTCTGTTACAACATCAGGGAAGCTATTTAACCAAAATGCTACTTCATTAAATATGCAAAAACTGATTGATCTAGAAAATCATTATTTGTTTAAAAATGCTCAAAATCCTAAACTTTTTCTTTTGATTGATTTTGATGATTTTAATTGTCCTCCTTGTTTTGATGATTTTATAGAGTTTAACGATGCTCTAAATAAAAATCAGA
>PCUD01000158.1:0-8922 GCA_002786785.1 Ignavibacteriales bacterium CG18_big_fil_WC_8_21_14_2_50_31_20
TTAGCACCAACCATTAAAGGAATAATTGAATAATCAGGATAAATATCTGCTTTTCCAGAAAACATTAAATAACCAGTAGTAAAAGTTCCAACAATTTTATCAGCAAGTTGATATTCGCCAACAACAGCACCACCAAAACCAAGACTTGAAACATCACCAAAAATTCCAATAGGTAATTCAATAACACCACCCACACCGAGTTTAAGACCACTTTGACCAAAGCTGAGGCTTGCCAACAAAAGACTAACAGCTAAAATTGAATAGATTTTTTTCATATTACACTCCATAGATTGTTATTATATTATTTCTGAGAAGCTAAGCTTCATCATTTTTCAAAAAAAATAAAATATTTAAAAGGGACTATATTTCTTTACTTAAAAAAATATTTATCTTAGAAGAATCATCTTCTTTGTTATTGCATTTCCATTAGATTGTAGCCTATATAAATATGTTCCACTAGCAAGTTGTTTGTTTGAACTATTTTTACCTTCAAACCATGTTTTATAATTTCCAGCGGGTTGAAATTTATTAACAAGCGTAGAAATTTCATTTCCAAGAATATCATATACTTTTAAGGTAACAAAACCACCAGTTGCTAATTCATAATAAATAGTTGTTGTTGGATTAAATGGATTTGGATAGTTATTAGAAAGCGTAAAATTATTAACTTTTATTTCTTTGTCTCCAACATTTGTTGGAGTATACGAATACAGAATCTGTGATTGATTCATCCACAAAGTACCTGTATAAGTTTCAGTAAATTCTTTTGTAATATTATCATCCACGCCATAATAATTTGTAGTTCGCCAAACATCTGACCAATTATTATTAAAATACTGTTGTGATAGAATTGAATTTACCTCTTCAGTTAAAGTATAAGTATAAATTTCTTTTGTGCTTTCTATCCAATTATTTGTATTGTTATCCCAATATTTAGAATTTTCTTCAGTCACATTAAAACCAGAACCATCGTATGTGTATTCATAACGATATAAATTTTCTAATGTAGTGGAATTAGTAAATAATTGATCTGTTTTAGTAAGTGGCAATAGTTCTGAATTTCTTGTGTAAACTGTCTGCAATGTATCTACCCATTGGGTTGAGTTCCAATATGATTCTTTTTCAGTTACTAAATCCTTTGGATTAGTATCATTATAAGTGTAAGTTATTTTAGAATCATTTTCAAGAGTTGATGTTGCAAAGTTAAAGTTCTCAACAATTTCGGTTAATGGTAATCCTGCAGAATTGTTTGAAAAAATAACTTTTGAATAAGGCATTAAACCTATACCAAAATCATATTGTACATCAACTTGAATTACGAAATCATTTGAATCATAAGTATAATCAATCTGTCCTTGCAGTTTCCACTCCGATTCAGAAAAATTATACATTTTCATCTGAACAAATCCAAATGTTTCGTCAAGAATTTTAAATTGATATTCAATTTTTGACATGTTCGTCCAACCTAATTGTGGATGATTTAGCTCAGCTAATACTGTCATAAACCATTTGGTTGTATCAATTGTTGTAGTATTTCTTTGTGTTGACATCCAATTATCACTTACCCATTGTTGCACAAGTTGCTCTTCATAAGTATTTATAATTGAACCTTGAGCAGATAAATTCACATTTTGTAAAACATTAAAATTCTTTTGAATAAGATTTTCGATGCTTTTTATTCCATACCTATTTTCACCGAAAAGTGAACAAAAAAATACAAACAGAAAAAAAAGTACTAAATTGACTTTCATTTTAACTCCTTTTTATTTTGAAAACATGTTAAATGAAAAATACTTATAAGAATAGGCTTTGAAAATAAGGCATTTACCTTATTTTAGTAAAGAGAAAAAATAGTTTTAAAACTTTAAGAAAATAAAGAACAGTTGTGAACTTTTTAAATGTAAATACATCTAAAGAGTGTACTAAATTTTTTGAAAAATAAGGTTATTTATGAAGATATTCTATACTTTAATTCTATTATTCCTTTGTTTTACGCTAACATTTGGATCAAAACTAAAAGACTCAACAAAAACAATAAAATCATATAAAATTGATACCCCATTAGTTTTGGATGGTAAATTAACCGAATCTGCATACCAAAATATTCCAATAACAAATTTTACACAAAAAGACCCAGATGAAGGCAAACCAGCAAGCGAAAAAACTGAAATGTGGATTTTCCACGACAATGAAAACCTTTATTTTGGTGGAAAATTTTACGATTCCAAACCCGATTCAATAGATGTAACTTTAATGCGCCGAGATAATTTTGTGGAATCTGATTGGATTTGGATATTTATTGACCCATTTAACGATAATAGAACGGGAAATTATTTTGCTGTTAATGCTGGTGGTTCAATTAGTGATGGAACTCTTTATAACGACGGAGCAAGGAACGAATCTTGGGATGGAATTTGGGAATCTGAAACAATAGTTGATAACGAGGGATGGTCTGCAGAAATTAAAATTCCTTTTAGCCAATTAAGGTTTAACGAAGCTAAAGAAATGGTTTGGGGAATTAACCTTAATCGCGATATCAAACGTAGGCACGAGATGTCGTATCTTGTTATGGTTCCCAAAAATGGAAGTGGTTTTGTTTCGCATTTTGCTGATTTAACTGGTTTGGATGGAATTATTCCAAAGAATAGATTTGAGTTGCTACCTTATATTGTCCAAAAAGCGCAGTATTTAAGAAATAAAGAAAATGATCCATTTTATTCTGAAAACCAATACCAAACTTCGGTAGGAGCTGATGTTAAATTTGGAGTTGGAAGTAATTTAAATGTTGATTTAACAATAAATCCAGATTTTGGACAAGTGGAAGTTGACCCAGCAGTTGTTAACCTTTCGGCAAATGAGATTTATTTTTCAGAAAAAAGACCATTTTTTATTGAAGGTGAAAGTATTTTTGAATTTGGAACTGGTGGTGCTAATAGTAATTGGGGATTTAATTTTGGAACTCCAACACTATTTTATTCCAGAAGGATAGGAAGAACTCCACAGGGTTATCCAACAACAGATGGAATTGTTGATCAACCAATTGATACACGTATTTTAGGGGCTGGAAAACTTACTGGGAAAATTGATGAAACTTGGACAATTGGTGTTTTAAGTGCAGTTACTGAAAGAACAAATGCCAGTATTTTTACAAACACAAAAAATATTGTAAAAGAGGAAGTAGAACCTTTAACTCATTATGGAGTCTTTCGTACAAGAAAGGAATTTAACGACGGTGACCAAGCAATTGGTACTATATTTACATCTGTAAATAGAGATTTATCAAATAAAAATTTAAAACTGTTTCTCACTGATCAGGCTTATACTTATGGTTTAGATGGTTGGACATTTTTAGATAAAGACAGAATGTACGTTCTTACTGGAATGGTTGCAAGCTCTTACGTGCATGGTACAAAAGAATCGCTGCTAAATATCCAAAAACAATCTTACAGATATTTTCAAAGACCAGATAGAACTTATATGCGGCTTGACAAAAATATGACTTCTTTATCAGGAATGTTTGCAAGATTTGCAATAAATAAACAAGAAGGAAATTTCTATTTTAATTCTGCATTGGGCACAGCAACGCCAGGTTTTGAATTTAATGATTTAGGATATCAATGGTACGCCGATAGAATTAATGGTCATGTTGTTGCAGGGTATCGTTGGTATGAGCCAGATAATATTGTTAGGCAAAAAAGTATTTATTTAGGATTTAGCAGAAATTCCGACTACGAAGATAATGTTTCAAGAATAGGATTTTATTCTCGGGGACAAGTTCAATTTGTTAATTATTGGAAATTAGAAATGGAAAGCGGTTATAATTTTGAATCCACTTCTACAACTGCAACTCGTGGTGGTCCAAAAATTATTATACCAGAAAATTTTTCTGTTGGAATGTATGTTGCTACAGACTCAAGAGAAAAAATGATTTTTACTCAAGGAATTGGTTATTGGAAAGATGATTTAGGCAGCTATGACTTTTCGGCTGAATTTGAAGTAGAATGGAAACCTAATTCTCAGCTAAATATTTCTGTGGAACCTGAATATGATTTTACCAAATCAATCTATCAATGGGTTGGTGCTTTTGTTGATGAAAATGCAACTAAAACTTATGGCTCAAGGTATGTTTTTGGAGAAATGGAGCAAAAAACATTTTCTGCAAATATAAGAATTGATTGGACTTTCAGCTCAAAATTAACACTGCAATTTTATGTGCAGCCTTTAATTTCTGTTGGAAATTATGTTAATTTCAAAGAACTGGCAGAAGCAAATACATATAAAACTAATTTGTATGGAGAAAACGGTTCCAAAATAGAATACAATTCGGAAACGGAAAAATATTCTATCACTCCCGATAAAAATTCTAATGATTCATTCTCATTTAATAATCCAAATTTTAACTTCAAATCATTGCGTGGGAATGCTGTTTTAAGATGGGAATTTTTACCAGGTTCTATACTATATTTTGTTTGGTCGCACGATAAATTAAATTTTCAAAATCCTGGTGAATTTCATCTTGGTAAAGATTTTTCAAATCTATTGGAATCTGACGCAAATAATATATTTCTAATTAAATTTTCATATTGGTTGGATGTATAAATAAATACTGATTTTTTTGAAATAAACTAAATTCTATTTTAGTAATTTGCTTTACAATTATATAAATAAAAGTAAAGCAAATAAAATGCCATCAGTATTATAAATTTATTCACAGCAAAATTGCTTTAAATTGTCGCAATATTAAATGTCGCACTCTGTGTATATCTTCCCTTTACATTATGTTTTAAACAATCTTTTATCCCAAATCTAAAATCGATATATTTGTTAATAACAAAAAGGAAAATAATGACAATTAATATATTATTTATTGGAGATGTAATTGGTAAGCCAGGTTTAGATATGATAGAAACATGGTTACCAAGTTTAGAAAAAAAATATAGAGCAGATATAATTATTGCAAATGGCGAAAATGCAGATGATGGAAAAGGATTTACAGAAAAACAAGGTAATGTTTTTTTTAAATTGGGTATTAAAGCCGTAACTGGTGGAAATCATACTTGGGATAAACATCAATCACAAGAGTATCTTAAAAAAGAAAAACGTTCATTGCGCCCATTAAATTACCCAAAAGGTTCTTATGGAAATGGATATATAATTGTTGATACTCCAAAAGGCAAAGTAGGAGTAATAAGTTTGCAAGGACGCTCATTTATGTCACCAATTGATTGTCCGTTTCGTACTGCAGAATGGGTTTTGGCTAAAATAGCTCAAGAAACAAAAGTTATTTTTATTGATTTTCATGCTGAAGCAACAGCCGAAAAGCTTGCACTCGCAAATTTTATTGATGGAAAAGCATCTGTGTTAGTTGGAACTCACACTCATATTCAAACAGCGGATGAAAGGATATTTCCTCTTGGGTTAGGTTATATTACTGATGTTGGCATGACAGGCCCTTACGATTCCATTATTGGAATGAAAACGGAAGCAGCATTAAATCGCTTTCTATTTCAAACACCTCAAAAATATATTACTGCTACAGATGATGTGCATCTTTGTGGATTTTATGCAAAAGTTGATGTTGAAACTGGAGCGACAGTTGAAGTTGAAAGAATAATGCTTCCAGAATTTGATAAGCAGAAGTCATAAAAATGAAGAATTTTCCTATTCCAAGAATTGATAAAGACAGTATTTTGCATAATATGCTGCTAAAATATTGTCGATTAAAGGAAGGGGAAATTTGGAGTGATAAAAAAAACAATCATAAAGTTGGGTGTTTGGATTCCAATAATCTAAAAGATTTGAAAAAGATGTTTGGTAGAAAAAAAGCTGTTCTTGCAGTCCATGACCCGCCATATAATATGGTTGCGTTTCAAGAATCTGATGTTGATGAGTTTGTGAAATGGTCTAAAATATGGATTAATAATAGCAAGCATTTCATGGAAAAAGATTCTTCATTATATATTTGGCTTGGAGCTGACCAGAAAAATAATTTTCAACCGTTCGCCGAATTTATTTTAATGATGAAAGATTCTGAGTTCAAATCTCGCAGCTTTATTACAATGCGAAATCAGCGCGGTTATGGTACTCAAAAAAATTGGATGTCCATTCGTCAAGAATTACTTTATTATACAATAGGTAGTCCAATATTTAATATTGAGCATGTTTATACAGATATTCCAAAAGTAGTAAAAGGTTATTACAAAGAGATAAATGGAAAGAAAACAGAAAATCTTGAAAGAAGTAAGTCTAAAAATATTCGTTCTGGAAATGTTTGGATTGATATTCAACAAGTATTTCATCTTATGGATGAAAATGTAAATGGATGTTTTGCTCAAAAACCACTAAAGGCTATTGAAAGAATTATTAATGTTTCGAGCAAAAAGAACGATTTGGTAATCGATTTTTTTGCTCATTCTGGAACTACTCTTTTAGCAAGTGAAATTTTAGAAAGAAAGTGTTTTACAATTGATATAGACCCAATTTATTGTGAAATTACTATACGAAGATTAGAGAATTATAGGAAATATGGTAGCCTTGGTTGGCAAAATTCAAATTCATTTGAAGAAGAAATTAAAAATGATAAAGAATTACAAAACTATTTGAATGAAAAATATGAGCTATCATTTAAAGAAATTGGAGACTAAATTGACAATTATTGATGGAAAACAAATAGCTGCTGAAATTAGAGCAGAATTAAAATTAAAAGTAGATAAATTAAAAGAGGATGGAAATAATATTCCAGGATTAGTTGCAATTCTTGTTGGCGAAGACCCAGCTTCAAATGTTTATGTTAGCATGAAACAAAAAGCATGCGAAGAAGTTGGTCTCTTTTCAAAAGTGGATAGATTAAGTGCTGATACAACAGAAGAAGACTTGCTTAAATTAATTGATCAATATAACAACGATAATATATATCATGGAATATTAGTCCAACTTCCACTTCCAAAACATATTGATGAAGATAAAATAATAGAAGCAATTTCCCCATTTAAAGATGTTGATGGATTTCATCCAATAAATGTTGGCAAAATGGTAATTGGAAAGGATACGCTTTATCCTTGTACACCATTTGGCGTAGTTGAATTATTGAAAAGATATAAAATTGAAACAAAAGGTAAGCACGTTGTTGTTGTTGGTCGTAGTAATATTGTTGGAAAGCCAGTTGCAAATATGCTGCTTCAAAAGAAAGCGGGAGCAAATGCTGTCGTTACTGTAGTTCATTCTGCCGCAGAAGATTTATCCGCAATAACAAAACAAGCCGATATTTTAATTGCGGCAATAGGAGTTCCAGAATTTATTAAATCTGATATGGTTAAAGATGGAGTAGTAATTATTGATGTTGGTGTAAATAGAGTTGAAGATTCATCCAAGAAAAGTGGTTATAAATTAGTAGGCGATGTTGATTTTGAAAATGCTTCAAAGAAAGCTTCTTTTATCACTCCAGTTCCTGGAGGAGTTGGACCAATGACTATTGCTATGCTAATGCAAAATACATACAAAGCATTTATGAAAAAAAACGTGTTATAATAGAATAACAATTGTGAAAAGTTTATAAGACTTTCAATAATTATAAAACAATATTATTATTTTAAAATATTTGGTAGTTAAATTTTTAGTGGGGATAAAATGAAAAAGCTTAGATTAGATGATGAGAAATATATTAAAGAGTTTCTAATAAAAAATAAAAAGAGTTTAATTAATTTAGGAAGAACATATACTAACAAAGAAATTGCTGAAAGCATTGATCATACTATACTTAAACCAGAAGCAAAACCAGATGATATTATAAATATATGTAATGAAGCAATTGAAAATAAATTTGCCTCAGTTTGTGTTAATTCGTGCTATGCCCCTTTGGTAACAAGCCTTTTAGATGGAAGCAGTGTAAAGACATGTGTGGTTGTGGGCTTTCCACTTGGAGCAATGAGCACTGCTGCAAAGGTTGCTGAGACAAATGATGCCATTGAATTTGGGGCTAACGAAATTGATATGGTTATAAATGTTGGAATGCTAAAACAAGAAGAATATAAATATGTTTATAACGATATTAAAGCTGTTTCTGATGTAGCACACGAAATGAATGCAATTTGCAAAGTTATAATTGAAACTTCTCTTTTGAATGATGTAGAAAAAGTGAAAGCATGTTTAATAAGCAAAGCAGCAAAAGCAGATTTTGTTAAAACTTCAACTGGATTTAATGGAGGCGGAGCAACAGTTGAAGATATTTCTTTAATGAAATTGGTTGTTGAAAATAAACTAAAAGTAAAAGCTTCTGGTGGAGTTAGAACAAGAGAAGATGCAATTAATATGCTTAATGCAGGAGCAAACAGAATTGGTGCAAGTGCTGGGGTAAAGATTATTGCTAATCAAATTTCAAATGAGGGTGGTGATTAGTGGTAATTGATATGGTTGTTACAAACGAGATTGATGGTTTTAACGCTGAAGTACCATCTTTAAAAGGTTGTGAAAGTTGGGCACATAATGAAGATGAAGCAATTGCAAATATTGTTGAACTTACAAAATATTATATAAATTTAGATAATGAAATTGAAGTAAAAGTGGATTTAGCTCGCAGAAGCGGAAAGAAAAAGATTTATAAATTAGTTTTTGATAAAGAGTAATTTTGCAAAAGTTTAAGACAGAAAAAAGATTAAATAAAATTAAAAGTGTTGTAAAACAGCGTCAACATTCGCTAAAAGTTGTGTTGGAAAACATTCACGATCCGCACAATGTAAGTGCAATTTACAGAACTTGTGATTCGGTTGGTATTCCAAAAATAACGCTCATTTATAACACTGAAGAATTTCCAAAGATCAGCAGAGTTTCATCTTCTTCAGCAAATAAATGGGTTGAATCAGAAAAATATAAAACTGCACAAGAATGCTTTGATGATTTACGAAAAGATGGATTCAAAATTTATGC
>PCUD01000158.1:8947-15067 GCA_002786785.1 Ignavibacteriales bacterium CG18_big_fil_WC_8_21_14_2_50_31_20
CGAACATCGTGGAATATCTGAAGAAGTTGCTGAACTTGCAGATGAAATATTTTACATTCCTATGCGTGGGATGATTCAAAGTCTTAATGTATCAGTTGCTACAGCAGTAACACTATACGAAGCACAGCGGCAGCGTGAAGAAAAAGGTATGTACGAAACATCAGATTTGAATGAAGATGATTTAGAAAAAATGATAGACGAATGGTGTGCTAAATGATTCAAAAAATTGAAAAAATTAGTGGAATAAATGGAGAGTTAATTCTTCCTGGTGATAAGTCAATTTCACATCGGGCAGTAATGTTTTCGGCAATGGCTAATGGAAAATCGGTAGTAAATAATTACTTAAATTCTGAAGATGTTAATTCAACTATTGATTGTTTTAGAAAATTAGGATGTAAGATAGAACAGAATGAAACAGACTTAACAATTTTCGGAAAAGGGATTAATGGATTTACAAAACCAAATTCACCACTTAATGCTGGAAATTCTGGAACCACAACAAGACTAATTAGTGGAATATTAGCGGCACAAAATTTTGAAGCTACTATTATTGGTGATGCCTCGCTATCCAAACGACCAATGAAACGAGTTGTTGAACCACTTTCAAAAATGGGTGCTAAAATTACAACAAGTGAAATAGGGAGTCTTCCAATGGTTATTTCACATTCCAAAGAATTAAAAGCTATTGAATATAATATGCAAGTTGATTCTGCTCAAGTTAAAAGTGCTATTTTACTCGCTGGATTGCATCTTGAAGAAGAAACAATTGTTATTGAGCATTCGCGAACAAGAAATCACACAGAAACCTTGCTTGGATTAAAAGTTGAAGAATTTGATGGAATGAGAAGAATATATTCTTCTGTAAAAAACTATCCTAAACCAAATTTGTATATTGTGCCTTGCGATATTTCTACAGCAGCTTTTTTTATAGTATTAGCTTTAATATCTGAAAATTCTAAATTAATTTTAAAAAATGTTCTATTAAACGAAACGCGTAATGGAATTATAAAAATATTGCAAAAAATGAATGGCAGAATTGAAATTGAAAATGAAAAAGAAAACAATGGCGAAAAAATTGCTGATTTAAGAATATTTAGCAGTAAACTTAAAAACATAGAAATTGATGACGAAATAATCCCAAACATTATTGATGAAATTCCAATTTTATCAGTTGCTGGGTTATTTGCTGATGGAAAATTTAATATTAGAAATGCTAAAGAATTGAGATTTAAAGAATCTGACAGAATAGAAGCACTTTGCTCGAACTTTAAAAAACTTGGAGTTGTCACAGAAGAATTTGACGATGGTTTTTCGTTAAGCGGAAACGCGATAAATGTTAATGTTTTATTAGAAAGCTTTAAGGATCATAGAATTGCAATGGCTTTTGCAGTGCTTGGTATGTTAATTGGTAAGGAAATTAGCATCAATGATTTTGAATCAGTTGCTGTTTCTAATCCCAAATTTTTAGACCAAATTAATTCAATAAAATTAGCGTAGCACAGATTAGCAATCTGTGCATTTAATTATCTTTATAATACACAGTTTAAGAAAGTTTTTAATCAGCAAAAAAAATTGTAAAGTAAATTAGAATGTTTTTTAACAAACTAAATTAAGTTAAACTATGCTTGTATATAAAATCATTAGTTTGTAATTTTAATCATATAAAGTAAGTAGGATTGTATATGAGAATTGGAATTCCAAAAGAAACACATCACGAAGAAAAGCGAGTTGCAATTGTACCTTCGGGTGTTAATACACTTGTAAAACAAGGTCATGTTGTTTTTGTTGAAACAGAAGCTGGTAGCGGAAGTCATTTTCCTGATGAAGAATACCGCAAAGCTGGTGCTGTTGTTGTTTATTCAAAAGAAGAAGTATATCAACGTTCTGAAGTTATTGCACAAATTTCACCAATGACTGAAAAAGAGATATCTTTTGTGGATGAAAAACAGATTGTTTTAGCTTTTCACAAATTTGCTGTTGGTGATAAGCATATTGTAGAAAGTATGATTGAAAAAAAAATAACAGCAATTAGTTATGAGTTAATTGAAAAAAACGATGAAGCACCAATACTTCATTCAATGAGCGAAATTGCTGGACAACTTGCAATTCAAATTGGTGAGCGTTATTTAAGCAGCGATTCAAAAAATGGACGTGGAATTTTAATGGGTGGAATTACTGGAGTTGCTCCCGCAGCAGTTGTAATTATTGGTGCTGGTGTTGTTGGAATGAATGCTGCTCGTGCTGTTTTGGGTAGGGGTGCTCAAGTTATTGTTCTTGATAAAGATATTAGAAGATTAAGAAGAATTGAAAATATTCTTTCAAAAAATATTACTACGGTAATTGCAAACGATTATACTATTGCTCGTGGAGTGAAATTTGCAGATTTACTTATTTGTGCTGTTCAGGTTAAAGGTGAAAAAGTCCCTCATTTAGTTAGCACTGAAATGGTTAAAACTATGAAAGAAGGTGCTGTTATTATTGATTTATCAATTGACCATGGTGGTTGTGTAGAAACTAGCCGCCCAACAACTATTTCTGATCCAGTTTATGTTGAACATGGGGTAATTCATTTCTGCGTTCCTAATATTCCTGCAATGGTTGCCAGAACTGCTTCATTTGGCTTATCTAATGCTGCTATAGATTATATTGTTGAAATATCTAATAATGGTTTGTCGAATGCTGTTTTGGGTGACACAGATTTTGCTAAAGGTATTTGTACTTATAATGGCTATTGCACTAATCAAATAATTGCAGAAACATTTAATTTGGAGTATAGACGGCTCCATATATTTTCAACAAATTAATAAGAATTTTATATGACAATTGATGAATTAAAAATTAAACCACCCCAAAAAGTTTCTTGGTTAGAAAAATATAATTCCAAACTGGTTACTGCAAAAGAAGCTGTTACTCATATTAAATCGGGTGATAGCATTATTGTTCAACCGGGTTGTGCTGCTCCAATGGAAATATTAAATGCCATGGTTGATCGAAAAGATGAACTTACTGATGTTAAGCTTTATCATATTTTAATAGTTGGTAATATCCCTTATTTAAAACCTGGAATGGAAAAACATTTTAAACATCGCGCTTTTTTTATTGGTGCAAATTCAAGACAAGCTGTAAATGAGGGACGAGCTGAGTTTATTCCAATATTTTTATCAGAAGTTACTTTGCTTTTTAAAAAGGGAATTCTTCCTGTGGATATTGCTTTTATAAATGTTTCTCCACCAGATGAACATGGTTTTTGCAGTTATGGAATTGATGTTGGTAATATTAAAACTCCAACTGAAAAAGCGACTTTAGTAATTGCTCAAGTAAATAGGCAAATGCCTCGGGGACTTGGAAACAGCTTTATTCATATAAATAAAATAGATTATATAGTTGAAGTTGACGAACCGCTTTTGGAACTACCACAAGTTGACCCAAACGCATCTGATGAAGTTTTAGAAGTTTATGATAAAATAGGTAAAAACGTTGCCGATTTAATTGAAGATGGTTCAACACTTCAAATGGGAATAGGTGCAATTCCAGATAACGTAATGAAATATCTTCGTAATAAAAAAGATTTAGGCGTTCATACAGAAATGTTTTCAGATGGAATGATAGATTTAGTTGAAGATGGAATAATTACCGGCGATAAAAAAACTTTACACCATGGAAAAATTATTGCTGGATTTGTTCTTGGAACAAAAAAATCATTCGATTACATTAATAATAATCCAATATTTGAATTTCATCCTCAAGAATATGTTAACGACCCTTTTATTATTGCAAAAAATGATAAAATGATAGCAATTAATTCTGCAATTGAAGTCGATTTAACAGGTCAAGTATGCTCCGATTCAATTGGAACAAAACTATTTAGTGGAATTGGAGGTCAAGTTGATTTTATTCGTGGAGCTGCTTATTCCGACGGAGGAAAACCAATTATTGCACTTCCTTCTACAACAAAAGATGGGAAAATATCAAGAATTGTTGCTACATTAAAACCTGGAGCTGGAGTTGTAACTTCGCGTGGGGATGTTCATTATGTTGTCACCGAATTTGGTGTTGCTCAACTTTGGGGAAAATCAATTAGAGAAAGAGTGAAAGCACTAATTAATATTGCACATCCAAATTTTAAAGCTGAACTTTCAGAATTTGCTAATAAAACATATAATTTAAAATTATGATAGCAGTAATTGGTGATATTCATGGTTGTTACCATACATTAGTTGAACTTTATAATAAAATTATTAAAAAATATCCTGATTTAAAGGTTTATTCCGTTGGTGATTTAATTGATAGGGGAAATAATAGTTGTGATGTAATGGAATTTGTAATTGAAAAAAAAATTGAGTTTACTCCAGGAAATCACGAATATATGTTTTATAATTTTTTCAAAGAACCATCATCAGTTTTTGCACGATCTTGGGTTTTTAATGGTAGTGAAGCGACTTTAGAATCATACGAAGACAATGAAGAAAAGGTGTTTTCGCATATTGATGTTATTAAAAAAGCTCCATTTTATATTAATACACAAGATTGCTTTATTTCACATGCTGGAATTTCAAAAGAATATGAGCACTTTTTACCAAAAGACTTTCGTACAAATTTATCGGCTTTACACGAACTTATTTATAACGATTATCGCTCTGATAGAGGAGTTTTGTGGTGTAGAGATGAGCCATTAAACATTGGTAAATTACAAATAATTGGACATACCAAACATCAAGAAATTATTTTGGATGAAGATAACAATGCTGTTTATATTGATACTGGTGCCTATGTTGGTAATAAATTGAGTGCAATTATTGTTGAAAAAGAACAGATTATTGATGTAATTGATGTAAAAACACACCTAAATGATATAATCTAAAGTAATTCATAGAATATTAAATTTAGGTAAATATTTGTAACTATATAAAATATATTGAAATTGAACTAACAATTAAATAATTTTGGCTAACAGTTTTTTAATCGGAGGAATATCGAAAACAGTTCTACCATTTTGGAATAGTCATAAATTAATCAAGGTACTAAAATTTACGGTAGAAAATCAAAACAGATGCAGAAGTTAATAACTTTTCTTTCGATTATAATTGTTAGCATTTCTATAATTGCATCTTTCGGTTTTACTAGCAGGTTTGCTTTTTCTGATAATCGCATCACCGATGTTGAATTAGAAATTAATGCACTTTCTGAAAGTAATATAAATTCGTTTAATTATTATTTTCTAAATAATAATTTTGATGTATTTTCTGATTCTACCGATTCACTTAACAATATATTATTAGTAGATTCTACAATTTCTGATTCAGTGAATGTTATAGATTCAGTTATTGTTAAAGATTCAGTTGCAATTGTTGATTCAATGGCTATTGATTCTACAGCTAGATTAAAACACTTCCAATATGTTCAGCCAGATTATTACAGCACTTCGCCAACAGAAAGATTTCAAACAAATTTCTTTGCTTATCCATCTTCTTCAATTTCACAAAAAAGTATTGAGTTGGATTCAACAGGCCAGTTTGTTTTAATAAAAGAAACCATTGCTGGAAATGAATCACGAATAATGGTTAAAATGCCATTAAGCGAATACATTGAAAAAATGATTGCTGTAATAAATAAAGGGGAATTGAATTCACTTTCACGGAAATATGAACTTTTACAAGGTGATGACGATTTGGGCAGTTTACTATCTGATATAACAAATATTGAAATCCCTTTACCAAGTGCTTCTTTTTTGTCAATTTTTGGTCCTCCTAAAATTAATTTAAGAATTAGTGGTGCCGTTGATATTCATGGTGCGTGGCGTAATGAAACTACCGAAGGCAAAACGGCTTCTGCTTTAGGAAATAGCCGAAACGAACCAGATTTTAGTCAACAAGTTCAAATTAGTGTTAATGGTACTATTGGCGATAAATTAACAATTGGAGCTGATTGGAATACTGAAAGAACATTTGAATATGAAAACCAGTTAAAATTGCAATATAAAGGTTATGAAGATGAGATGATCCAATCTATTGAAGCTGGAAACGTGTCATTACAAACTTCACCACTTGTAGGTGGCAGTGAAGCACTTTTTGGTGTTAAGGCAAAATTTCAATTTGGACCTTTTACCTTAACAGCACTTGC
>PCUD01000158.1:15108-16034 GCA_002786785.1 Ignavibacteriales bacterium CG18_big_fil_WC_8_21_14_2_50_31_20
GAAAACAACTATTTTATTGATACAATTTATGCAAGTACTTTGCCGAAGTATAATTTCTTTAATAAATATTTTGGACAACTTACTCCTGAAGTTAATAATTCATATTTTGTAAAAGAATTGGAAGTATGGCGTTCTACAAATGAAAATGTAAATATTGCAACTCAAAATGTAGCAAATTTATATATTAATCTACCTGCTATTAATCCTAACGAAAGATATGATGAAACGTTAAGAGGAGAAGGTGATGGTGTGCCTGGAATTTCTATTTTAGGTACTAGATTTGAAAAATTAAATGAAGGTAGTGATTATATTTATCACGAAGCAACAGGATTCATAACTTTTAAAACGCAAGTTCAAAAAACTGATGCAATTGGTGTTGCTTATAGAATTGAAGGACCCACTACTTCGCCAGATGATGATAAAGTATATGGTGAGTTTCAAAGAGACATAAAAAAAGATGATGTGATTTTATTGAAACTTGTAAAACCTGATAATCTTATTCCAGCTTATGAGCAAGCTTGGAAATTACAATTAAGAAATATTTATCCACTTGGAGGAAGAGAAGTTAAAAAAGAAGGATTTTCTTTTGATATATTTTATACAGTTGAAGGTCTTGAACCACAAAATAATGTTGAAAATAAAAATCTTTTAAATCAGTTTGGCTTAGATTTATTAGATAATAGTGGTGGAACAACTCCAGATGGTTTATTTGATTTTAGAGAAGGAATAACAATTATTCCAGAAACTGGTGAAATTATATTCCCATCTCTTCAACCGTTTGGAAGAGATTTACCAAAAGATTTGCCAAGGGATATTGCTTATTATAGTTTATATACCGAGCTAAAATCAAAAGCTCAAGAGGATAAAACAAAAAACAAATATGATTTAACAGGCGAGTATTCTGCAAGTGTTTCCTCAAATTTTCA
>PCUD01000158.1:16043-36024 GCA_002786785.1 Ignavibacteriales bacterium CG18_big_fil_WC_8_21_14_2_50_31_20
AAATGGAGTTGATTATGTAGTTGATTATAATATTGGTCAAATTACAATGCGAAACGCAGATGCACTTGTTCCAGGAGCAAATTTAAAAATTACTTTTGAACAAAATGATTTATTCCAATTAGCTTCAAAAACTTTAGTTGGTTTTAGAGGTGTTTATGAATTTAGTAAAGAATCCCAGCTTGGATTTTCATTTCTTAACTTAAATCAGAAAACTTTAAGCGACAAAGTACGAATTGGAGAAGAGCCAATTAGTAATACAATTTATGGACTTGATTTTAAAACAAAACATAATTTGCCTTTTTTAACCACCGCCTTGGATAAAGTATTTTCAACTAGTGCAAAATCTTCTTTCGATTTATCTGGTGAATTTGCATATATGGACCCAGATCCAAATACTAAAAAAAGTACAATTCCTAGTGATAAAAACAAAAGTATTGCATACATTGATGATTTTGAAGCTTCAAAAAGAACAATTCCCATAGGAATTTCATATACAGGCTGGAAAGATTTATCAGTCCCAGAAAAAATGCCTTTTGTTGGCTCTGAAACTAAAAATGAATTAATGGCTTACAAAGGAAAAAGTATTTGGTACAATATTTTACCATCTGCAACATCATCAACTGATATTTGGCCAAATAAAGAAGTTGCTACAAAAGATAAAGAAGTTACTGTAATGGATTATGTTTTTAGACCAAATATAAAAGGTATGTATAATAATTTCCCAAATTTAGAAGGAAATTCTGATAAAGTTTGGGGTGGAATTATGAAGTCACTATCTTCAAGTGCTACCAATCTTGTGGAAGAAAAAATTGAAGCAATTGAATTTTGGATTAATATCATTGATGCTCCACAAGGTGCTATTTTAAATCTTGATTTGGGACAAATTAGTGAAGATGTAATTCCAAACCTTATATTAGATACTGAAGATAAAGAACCTTGGAACGACATTATTGACGAAGGCGAGGATAATGGTCTTGATGGTCTTAAAAATGTAGATGAGCCTGGTTATGATGCCATAAGTAATAAAGATCCAAGCGGAGATGATTTTAGATTTGTTTCTGGGGGATTTGAAATTAAAGATTTTGAAAGTATAAATGGAACACAAGGCAATGCCGATCTTTCAGATATTGGACGTTTCCCAGATAGTGAAGATTTGAATGGAAATAAAAAAGTAGATAAAATTAATAGTTATTTTAGATATGAAATTCCATTAGATACTGCTAAAACAACCAATCCTTTCCGTGCTGGTGGCGGGGCAATTAAAGAAAGTGGAGAAAAATCAACTTGGTATCAATTCAAAATTCCATTAAAAGATTTTAATGATGCTAAAACCATGGGATCACCAACTTTTTCTCTTGTCGAATTTATTAGATTATGGGTTAGTGGCACAAATGAACAGATACATTTCCAGATTACTGAGTTTAATCTTGTTGGAAGTCAGTGGCAAAAATTATTGGATAACAAGGTTACCGAATCTGATACAGTTTTAACAGTATCTAATGTTAATATTGAGGATAATCCAGACTATTATAGCCCACCTGGAATTACTCGTGAAAAAGATAGGACAAATCCAGACCAAAATATTTTAAAAAATGAGCAAGCTTTGGATTTAATATTAAAAAATCTTGATGATGGTGACTCTAGAACAGTTGTAAAATATTTAACAAAAGCACTTGATGTTTTTAATTATTCTGAAATGAAACTTTTTGTGCATGGTGATCTAAACGATTTTGATGGCTCAATTTCTAATTATGTGGACGAAAATAACTATGCTACTGATTTGTATTTTAGGTTTGGAGCCGATAGTACAAACTACTATGAATATATTAGACCAACAAAAGCAGATTGGGAAGAAATAAGTGTAAATTTTAACGATTTAACAACAATTAAAGAAACAAGACCGGCGGATTCTGTAAATGTACCTTATCATGTTCCAGTTGCGGGTAAACCTGGTCACTATTATGGAATTAGAGGGGCACCAACTTTAACAAAAATAACCTTTCTTGCACTTGGAATAAGAAATCCTAGTGGTAAAGGGGTTGAATTTCAGAAAGTTTCAGGACGGCTTTGGGTTAATGAACTTCGTGTAATTGGTGCAAATGACCATGAAGGTTGGGCAGTAAGTTCAACTGCTTCGTTAAAGTTTGCGGATATTGTTAGTGTTAGTGGTTCGTTTAGAAAAACTGACCCATATTTCCATAAGCTTTCTGACCGATTTGGTAGCCGTGTTGAATCACAAAGTTGGAATATTCAAAGTAATGTTGATATTATAAAATTAGTGCCTTTTAATATGCCTGGTAGTAATTTAAGTATAAATTATTCGCATTCTGAATCGGTAGCAAAACCATTGTATAAACCAAGAACAGACATTTTGGTTTCTAAAGCTGCCGAAAGCAGTTCAAATCCTGATAGTTTAATAAGAGAAACAGAAACATTAAATATTTCTGATACTTGGTCTTTATCTAATATTCAATTCCGAATACCTTCAAAAGTTTGGTATATACGAGAAACAGTTAATGGTTTAAGTTTTAGTTATAGTTTTAATAGTTCAAGTTCTCGAAATCCTGCAACTTCAGAAGCAAAAAGTTGGAGTTGGAATGGAACTGGCAAATATCAAGCTAAGTTTAGTAACGATAATTTTATTTATCCATCTAATATTCCAATAATTGGAGAATTTTTTAAATTATTTTCTGATTATAGAAATGTTAAATTTAATTTTACACCTCAAAATTTTGATGCAAGTGTTGCCGTTAAGAGGAATTATACATATACTAAATCTAGAACAGTTGGATTAGCACCTAATATAAGTCGCGATTTTACCGTTTCACGTAATGCAGGCTTTAATTGGTCAATAACCGAAGATGGATTTTTTAATTTTTCAACTGGGTATAAAGTAAGTGTTGCATCATCACTTGTTCATTTACTTACCAATTTTGATGGAAAAGAACGTGTTGAGGGTGAAATATGGAGTGATATCTTTAATGGCAATTTATTTGGCAAAGATAATAATTATAGCCAATCGGTTAGTTTTAACTTAAAGCCTAAAATGCCATCACTGCTTAATCTTGACAAATTTTTTACCTTTTCAAGCAGTTACAATGTTTCATATAGCTGGCAAAATAATTTTTCTCAAGCAGAACTTGGAAGAAGTGCAGGTTGGTCAAATAGGTTAAATGGAAATTTAACAGTAAAAGTAAAATCAATTGTGAGTCCAATATTTTCGATGATATATAGCGATAACAGTGAAGATAAAACTAAAAGCGGAGTTCAAAGTAAACCGCGTAGTAGATATTCAAAAAGAGAAACTCAAAATATTGATGACCAATTAAAAGAGCAAGATGAAATAAATAAAGAAAATAATTCCTCTGATAGTCTTGAAGTTGAAGATAATTCTCCTTCATTATTATCTAAAGGACTTAAACTGATGTTAGGTTCGCTGCAATATATTTTGTTTGATTATGACCAAGTTTCGTTTAACTTCAGCCAAAGTAATACTCAGACTAATAGTGGAATACTTTCTCATGGTACTGGGTTCTGGAATTTTTGGGGTACTGCCCAAAGTGACATAAATGGACCAAGTAGGCTTTATCAAATTGGGCTTTCAAACGATCCGGGCCCACGAGCATTTGGTGGACAGTTATCTGATAAAATTTCCCAAAATAATGATATTTCAATTAAAACAAGACGTCCTCTGTGGGAAGGTGCAAATATTGATATTAATTGGGATATAGGTTGGGGCTATAATAAATCTATTTCTTTTGAAGTAGATGAATTTACTGGAGAGAGAATAATTACAAATACTTCTGCTAATGGAAATCTTGATAAATCGTTTTTATCTCTTCCAATTGTTGGCGCTTCGGTTAAATCGGTAAATGATAAATTTGATCCAAATGCAAGTAATGTTAATGAAAATTTATCAAGTGCTTTTGTTGAAGGACTTGAATCTATTCCAATTTTTGCAAATCTTCCAGTTTTGAAAGATATTTCAAAATATATTCCACGTCCTAACTGGAGAATTAGCTGGAGTGGTTTAGAAAAACTTCCTTTTGTTGGACTTTTGTTCGATAGAGTATCTCTTAATCATGGTTATACTTCTAAATATACCGAAGGTTGGAAAATAAATGCTGATGGAGTTGAGGAAGTTCAAACTCAAAAAATATCTTATGGATTTTCGCCCCTTGTTGGATTAAATTTAACCTTTGCTGAGTTGTGGGGTGGAAATATTACAGGAAATGTTAAATATTCCACAAAAAAAGATTTTAATCTTGGAATATCAACTAAAGCCACTACAGAAACTTTTTCTAACGATATTAATGTGTCACTTAGTTTCGCAAAATCTGGTTTTGAACTTCCATTATTTGGATTATCACTCAAAAATGACATTGAAGTTTCATTAGCATACACTCAAGGAACAAATTCTGTTTTAATTTATTCAATGGGTGATGGTTTTAAAGAAGGTGGTACACCACAAGATGGAACAAAACGTGTTACAATTGAACCAAGAATAAAATATGTTATGAGTGCACGGGTTACACTTTCATTATTTTACAAAAGAATGACTGTAGAACCAGAAGGTGCTTCAAAAATTCCTGCAACCACAACCAACGAAGCTGGTTTAGATGTGCATATTTCAATTCAATAGTTGTATATGTTAATCAATTTTACCAAATTGCTATAATTGATTAGCAAAATTAACTTTTTGAAAAATAGTTTTATAATAAATAAAAGAACAATAATGAATAAACCAAAAATATTGTGGGTTGATGACGAAATTGAAATGCTTAAATCGCATATCATATTTCTTGAAGAAAAAGGCTACAATATTGAAACAGTAACAAATGGTGAAGATGCAATTCATCTTGTAAGTAAAGAAAATTTTTCTTTAATATTTCTTGATGAAATGATGGCGGGAATGGGTGGCTTAGAAACATTAGCAAAAATAAAAGAAATTAAACCCAATATCCCTGTTGTTATGGTAACTAAAAGCGAAGAAGAATCATTAATGCACGATGCAATTGGTAAAAAAATAAGCGATTATTTAATTAAACCTGTTGTTCCTTCACAAATGTTAATGACTTGTAAAAGAATATTAGATGGACAAAAAATATCTGGAGAATATGTTCAATCAGATTATTTAAAAGACTTTGGACAAATAAGTCGTTTAATGATGGGTGATTTAAATTTTGAAGATTGGATTGATATTTATTTAAAACTAATTAACTGGGATTTAGAATTAGACGACCATCCAGGTATTGATTTAAGAGAAACTATCGATGCTCAAAGAAAAGAAGCTAATCAAGTGTTTAGCAAATTTGTTGAAAATAATTATAAACAATGGATAAATAGTGTTGGTGATGAAAACACTCCAAAATTAACTACCGAAATTGTTAATGATTATGTTTTTCCACACCTCGAAGGTGCAAAAGGTCCAGTCTTCTTTTTTGTTATTGATTGCTTGCGAGCAGACCAGTGGCTTGTTATGGAAAAACATTTAAAAGATATGTTTGAAATTAGTAAGGAATATTATTTTTCAATTTTGCCAACGGCTACTCCTTATGCCCGTAATTGTCTTTTTGCTGGACTATTTCCTGCAGATATTCAAAGACACTATCCTGAGTTGTGGGTTTCTGGGAATGATGACGAAAGGAGTATGAATAAACATGAAAAAGAGTTACTCCAAAAATTAGTTGAGCGAAAAAATATTAAACTAAATAATGATTTGAAATATATGAAAATTATTGACCCTGAAGTTGGACGTAATTTTGAACAACACATTTCCTCACATAAAAAAACTCAATTTATGGCTGTTGTTGTAAATTTCTTAGATATGATTGCCCACGGTCGCTCTGATTCTGATATTTTAAAAGAGATTGCTCCAGACGAAGCTGCTTATCGCTCGCTTACAAATAGTTGGTTTATGCATTCCTCATTATTAGGAATGTTTAAAGAAATTTCGAAAATGAAAAATGCTAAAATTATTGTTACTACAGATCACGGCAGTATTAGATCTTTACGTGGTTCAAAAGTTTTAGGAGATAAAGAAGCTTCCAGCAATTTAAGATTTAAATATGGCAGAAACTTAAAAGCAGACGATAAGCATGCTATTTATGTAAAAGACCCTATGGATTTTAAACTTCCAAGAAGAGGAATCACAACAAGTTACATATTTGCAAAAGAAGACTATTATTTTATTTACCCAACTGATTATCATAAATATTTATCACATTACAAAGATTCGTTTCAGCATGGTGGAATTTCAATGGAAGAAATGATTTTGCCTATTATCACTATGGAGAGTAAAGCATAAGTGAAATTCCCATTTAAAACTATTGTTAATTCAGAGGACGAAACCCGGCTTATAGCTGAAAAGTTTGCAGAAAAAATTAAATCTGGTGATATTATTGCACTTTCTGGAAATTTGGGTACTGGAAAGACGTTCTTTGTGAAATCAATTGCTCAATGTTTTGATATTTCAAATGTTACAAGTCCTACATTTGCAATTGTAAATACTTATAATGGAAAATTAAAAATTAATCATTTTGATTTTTACCGAATAAAAAAAATTGAAGAATTATACGATATTGGTTTTGAAGAATATTTATTTAATAATTCTTCCATAACAATAATTGAATGGGCAGAAATGTTTGAAGAAATATTACCCGAAAATATTTTTAGAATTGAAATACTACATTTGGAAAATTCAAAACGAGAAATTAGGATAAGTAAAAAATAATAAATGGAACAATTTAAACCAATATTATCAATTGAAACTTCTGATGAACTATGCAGTGCAGCAATTATGCTTTCTGAGGAAAGTTTTGCTGAAATAAATTTCCAGAAGAAATTTGTTCATTCCGAAAAGTTAATGCCTATGATTTCTGATTTATTAAAGATTGCAAACACAAAACTTGAAGAGGTGGGTGTACTTGCTGTTTCAATTGGACCTGGTTCTTTTACTGGACTTCGCATTGGTTTAACTGTTGCAAAAGGCTTGGCTGTTGGAAGAAATATCCAAATAATTCCAGTTCCAACATTTGATGCACTTGCTATGCAGTTAAGTGCAGTTTTACCAAATAACACAAACTTTATAATTGCCAATAATGCCAATATTAATGAAATATATTTCGCAAAGTATAAGTCAAACAATAAAAAATATGAGTTAATTACTGAAACTTGTTTGATAGATAAAAGTAAGTATGCTTTATTGCACCAAAAGGATGATTTATTATTTGGTAATTTTACCATTGAAAAAAATGATTTTAAAACTTCATCGCCTAATGCAATTTCAATTGCAAAATGGGCTTATATTTTTGGAAAGGATTTTGTAAATTTAGACAACGATTTATTAGAACCAAATTATTTGAAAAATTTTGTGGTGCATAAAAAATGAAAAGAGCATTTATAGTAATTGTTTTGTTTTTAATTTCAACTTTAATTAACGCCCAATTAATTGGTCCAAAAATTATTTCTTTAGAAAAGGAATATGATTTTGGTAAAATTGAAGAAGGTTCTATCGTTTCTCATGATTTTGTTATTACAAACAATGGAGATTCGGAACTATACTTAATTAAAATAGGGTCAACTTGCGGTTGTACTGTTGCTAAACCAGAAAAGGAAAAATTGCAACCAGGTGAAACTACAAAAATTAAAGTTACATTTAATTCCGAAGCACGTTCAGGAAGACAAAAAAAATATATTAATATTTTTAATAACGACCCTCAAAACACAACTTATCGAATCTCGATATTAGCAAATATAGTTCCTAAAGGAGAATTAGGGAACAAAGATGAAAAAAATCCAAGAATTGAAGTTGAAAATAACCAACATAATTTTGGAATTGTTAAAGAGGGAACTGTTGTAACTTGGGATATTAGCTTTAAAAATATTGGTGATACAACTTTAGTTATTTCCGATGTTCAGAAATCTTGTGGCTGCACTGCTACTTTGCTTAGTAAAGATAATCTAAAATCAGGCGAAAGTGGAAATATAAAAGTTGAATTAGATACTCGTGGAATGAAAGGGAAGAAAAGCAGAACAATTGCTATTACTTCAAATGACCCTTTTAATCCAAGAATGATTGTTACATTATTTGTTGATGTTATTAAAAAGGATTAAGGATTAAGATGGGATTTTTTACTAGATCTAAACAAAATATTTCTCCAGATAGTCAAAAACGCGAAACACCTGATGGACAGTGGATTAAATGCAGTGCTTGCGATGAAATTATAAATGTGAAACAATTAGAGTTACACTTCTGGGTTTGTCATAAATGTAATCATCATTTCCGAATTGGAAGTGAAGAATACATTTCGCTACTAATTGATGAGGGCTCTTTTAAAGAATTTGATAAAAAAATGCGGTCAGCCGATCCGCTAAATTTTCAAGATACCAAAAAATATAGCGATAGAATAAATTCTGCAATTAAAAAAACTGGATTAAACGATGCTGTTAGAACTGGAATAGGCAAAATTGATGGAAAGAAAGTTTCATTTGCATGTATGGATTTCAAATTTGTTGGAGGCTCCATGGGTTCTGTAGTAGGAGAAAAAATTGCAAGAGCAATTGATAGAGCTTACGAACAGAAAATTCCTATGATTTTAATTTCGCAAAGTGGCGGCGCAAGAATGATGGAAGCAGCACTTTCATTAATGCAAATGGCTAAAACAAGTGCCCGACTTGCCCGACTTGCCGATGCAAAATTGCCTTATATTTCAATTCTTACCGACCCCACAACTGGTGGAACTACAGCAAGTTATGCAATGCTTGGTGATATAAATATTGCTGAACCAAATGCTCTTATAGGTTTTGCTGGTCCAAGAGTAATTAAAGAAACCATAGGTAAGGATTTACCAGACGGTTTTCAAAAATCAGAATTTTTGTTAGAGCATGGTTTTATTGATATTATTTCTGAACGGAAAGACTTAAAGCGTAAGCTGTCTCAAATAATTGATTATGTAATCTAAAAATTTGTGTAGTGAACGATAATTATCGTTCACTACATTTCAAAATAATTCAAATTTATAATTTACGCAATTTTAACTCATATCAATTAGCATTTATCATTTCAATATTCCATAAATTTCGCCCCGAAAAAATTAAGTCTTTGGAATCATAATCAAAAACTTTTAATTTTACTTCTTAAAATAAACTTAATGGATATATAACTTTTAGCGAGAATTGAATGAATCTAAAAAATAATCTTATTCTAATGTTTGTAATTGCAATAATTAGTTGTTCAACTGCCAATTATTATTTTACCGAGAAACAATCTGTTAATATTATTCCAAAACCGAATAAAATTAAAGTTAATAAAGGCGAATTTGTAATTAACAATGAAACAAAAATAATCACCGATGATACTTCAGCAATAAATCAAAATGTTATAAACTCGCTAAATAATGTACTTTTGCGAACAGTTGGATATAAACTTGAAATTGTATGCAATGTTGAAAGTGGAAGTAATAGTATAAAATTAAATTTTGTGGAAAATGATTTTGGAAATGAAGGTTATCAATTAAAAATTGATGAAACTGGAATTACAATTTCTGGCAATTATGCGGGATTATTTTACGGAGTTCAAACTCTTTTGCAACTTTTACCTCCCGAAATATTTGGGACTGAAAAAAATGGTAATTTAGCTCTAATAGTGCCTTTTGTTGATATTGAAGATGTTCCAAGATTTGCTTGGCGTGGAATGCATCTTGACGTTGGGCGTCATATGTTTCCAATCGATTTTATTAAAAAATACATCGATTATCTTGCTTTTCATAAACTAAATGTTTTTCATTGGCATTTAACCGAAGACCAAGGTTGGAGAATTGAAATTAAAAAATATCCAAAATTGACCGAAATTAGTGCTTTTAGAAATGAAACGATTGTTGGTCATCATAGCACTAATCCACAAAAATTTGATAGGAAAAAATATGGCGGTTTTTATACTCAAGAAGAAATTAAAGAAGTTGTAAAATATGCTAGCGAACGATTTATAACTGTTGTTCCCGAAATTGAAATGCCCGGACATGCAATTGCGGCGTTAGCGGCTTATCCCGAGCTTTCGTGCACTGGCGGACCTTTTGATGTTAGAACTTCTTGGGGAATTTCGGACGATATTTTTTGTGCTGGAAATGAAAACACTTTTGAATTTCTCGAAAACGTACTTTCTGAAGTTGTTGAATTGTTTCCGTCAAAATTTATTCATATTGGTGGCGACGAAGCTCCAAAAACAAGATGGCACGAATGTCCAAAATGTCAAAAAAGAATTTCTGACGAAAATTTTGCTGATGAACACGAATTGCAAAGTTATTTTATTCAACGAATTGAAAAATATCTAAATTCCAAAGGAAAAGAAATTATTGGTTGGGACGAAATTCTTGAAGGCGGTTTAGCTCCAAATGCGGCGGTTATGTCGTGGCGCGGAAATTCTGGTGGAATTGAAGCGGCAAAGCAAAAACATAATGTTGTTATGGCTCCAACAACACATTGCTATTTTGATTATTATCAGACTGAAAATAAGGATAATGAACCACTTTCGATTGGCGGATTTTTACCGCTTGAAAAAGTTTATTCATTTAATCCAATTCCTTCAGAATTAACCAAAGAAGAAGCAAAATTTATTATTGGTGCCCAAGCAAATGTTTGGACAGAATATATGCCAAATCCAAAACAAGTTGAATATATGGCATTTCCACGAATGTCAGCTCTTGCAGAAGTCGTTTGGACAAATAATGAAAACAAAAATTTTAACGATTTTCTTTCAAGAATGGGATTTCAATATAAGCGTTTTGATGCAATGAAAATAAATTATTTTAAGGCAAGAAAATGAATTTTGAGCAATGAATAAAATTGCAGACAAAAATCACTAGATTTTATAATGTTTTAATAGAAAAGTTTTAACAAGGATTTTTTATGAAAGACGTAACACTTGGAATTGATATTGGCGGAACAAATACTGTTTTTGGAATTGTGAACAAAAAAGGCTCAATTATTTTTAAGGATTCAATTTCAACAAATGGCTTAGAGCCAGCAGAAAATCTTTTTGAACGTCTTTTTGAAAAATTTAACAATAGCTTTCAGCATTATTCCAAAGAATATAGAATTGTTGGAGTTGGTATGGGAGCACCAAATGCAAATTATTATACTAGAAAAATCGAAAATCCAATTAACTTAAATTGGGGCTATGTTGATGTAGCTTCACTTATAAAAAAACATTGCGATGTTCCGTTTGCTATAACTAACGATGCAAATGCTGCTGCACTTGGTGAAATGGATTTTGGATCAGCTAAAGGCATGAAAAACTTTGTGGAAGTTACTTTAGGAACAGGTATGGGAAGTGGTATAATTGTAGATGGCAAAATGTTATATGGTCATACTGGCGCGGCGGGGGAATTAGGACACATTAATATTGTAAGAGATGGAAGACGTTGTGGATGTGGTAGAAAAGGCTGCTTAGAAACATACGTTTCAGCTACTGGAATTAAGCGTACTGTATTTGAATTACTTGCATCCTCTCGCGATGACAGTAGTTTACGCGATATTCCATATAATCAACTTACTTCAAAGCAGATTTATGATGCAGCTAATTTAGGAGATAAAATTGCAATTGCTGCATTTAAGAATACTGGAAAAATGCTCGGTGATGCACTTACCGATGTTGTTGCTCTACTTAGTCCAGAAGCATTTGTAATTTTTGGAGGGTTAGCTCAAGCCGGCGAAATGATTTTTGAACCTACTCGTAAGCAAATGGAAAATAACCTTCTTGATTATTACAAAGGTAAAATTAAATTGATTAAATCTGGGCTTGAAGAAAGTGATGCAGCTATTCTTGGAGCTTCTGCTTTAATTTGGCACGAATTAAGAAAATAGTTTTAACTTATTTTATTCAATAAAAGGCAGAATTTCATCAATCGTAACTGGTTCATTTTTATCATCAATATCAATCACAACTAAAAAGCCATAAAGTTGTTTGGTTGAAAAGAATGCGTTCATCAATTTTGCTTGGTCACTTTTAATGTTGTAACCATCGGTTTCTGACCATAGCTCGGTTGTAGTTAAACAACCTTTAGATGGGGTTAATGGAGCATAAGAGAGGCTATCGTAAAAGGATAAATCATCAACTGAACCGTGCATTACAATTTTTCTTCGCCCAGTTAAACCAGCATAATATGACTCATAAATTGGAAGAAAATCTTTCCAACTATTTGGCAAAATATTTTTGTAATCGTTAATATTCCAATTGTTAGTCACAGTTGAATGATACCACAATTTTGTAGGCACTTCAAAAGGAATTCTCGTCAACACAGCAGCTGTAGGGCCCAAAGAAGGAGTAGGTGAGTTGTAGAACCCAACTACAGAAAAAATTCCTTGAGGAGTGTTTCCTTGGCTTAAATAGCCAGGCAAATTTGTTACAGAAAGAGCTAATTGTTTAACATAAAATATTGAATCATTTTTACCTTTAACAAACTCACCGTTTGGCATTTTTATTATTGTAATACCTGGATAAATTCTATTTTTTCTTTGTAATGTGTATATAATTGTTTTGCCTTTTATAAAATTGTGCGAAAGAATATCATTTAATGGTGGAATTTTAATACTATCATTTTCAAGATAAAAAATAAGATGTTTAATTTGAGGAATTTTCTCCAAACCTCCTTTTAGTTTACTAAATCGTTTTTTTGTTTCTTCTATTAGAAACTTATTATCTTTATTACCAGATTTCAAATAATAATGGACACAATATGAGAAAAGAGTTGGGTCTTTTGTAGTAGAAAACAAAGTATCAATAGTAGCTTCAAAATCTTTAGGATAAAGAGTAATAATAGTTTCAACCAACGATCTGTTAAATTTAATGCTTGCATTTGGTGCATAACTGCATGCTAATTCAATTGCTTTGAAAATTTTATCTGATTTATATAAATATAAACAAACGTCATAAAAAAGATTTTCCCAACTTTCTTCCGATTTATAATTAAGCTGTGATGAAAATATTTTGTCAATCTTGCTCTGTAAGTCTAAACGGAATTCAACTTTGCTTTCTTTTAATGCGAAATTGGATTGTAGTTTTTCATGATTAATTTTGTTTTGTGGCAAAACAATACTAACTAGTATAAAGAATGGCAATAAATATTTCATCTGTTATAATTTTATGATAATGTATGAAGTAATTCGAGTATAATCATTTTTTCTGTAAATAATTTTATTTACCCGTTTAATAGTTAGACTAATTATTAATTAAAAATGTAAATATATTCATTTATAAAATTGTTATTGATAAAAATTGATTCTTCATAAGTTTTTGTTTTATCTTTTGAATCAAAAAAAATAAATAAAAAGAATAAATGATTGCAATAATCGATTACGGAATTAACCAAACAACCGATTTAACTAAAGCCTTAACTCTGCTTGGAGTGGAATTTATTGTTACTCACAATGAAAAGGATATAATCAGCAGTGATAAAGTAATAATTAGCGATGCTTCAAATCTTTCAAAAGCTATAAAAAGAATTCACCTTTTTAATCTTTTTAGCCTTCTAAGATTTTTAAATAAACCAACTCTTGGAATTTCACTTGGAATGGATTTATTATGCAATAAATCCAACGATGGAATTTCTTGTCTTGGTCTTATTGAAAGTGATGTTATAAGTGATATTATTAAAGATGTGGTTATTACTATTCCAACAATGAAAAAGGTTGAAATAATAATTGAAAATAAATTATTCGAAAATATTAAAAATGGAACAGAATTTTATTTTTCAAGCAATTATCATATTGATATTACTAATTCAACAATAGCAGTTGCTAAAGGAGAAACAAAGTTTTCTGCAGCAATCCAAAAAGATAATTTTTATGGAGTGCAATTCTTACCAGAAAAATCAGGTGATCAAGGATTACAAATTCTAAAAAATTTTGTGCTAAATATTACATAATTTTGTTATTGCAAGTGCCATTCTTTATATTTCACAATTACATATTTACAAATTAAACGACAAATAATTATGAAACCAGAAATTTACATCAAAGATTTAGCAAAACATACAGGCCAGGAAGTTACTTTAAAAGGGTGGCTTTATAACAAACGTGAAAGCGGGAAAGTTAAGTTTTTAATTTTACGTGATGGAACTGGATATTTGCAGTGCATTGTTTTTAAAGGTAATGTTAGTCCAGAAGTTTTTGAAATTGCCGAAAAGCTTCATCAAGAAGCAGCATTTGAAGTAACTGGATTGGTTAAAGCCGAACCACGTGCCGTTGGTGGAGTTGAGTTGGATGCGACAGGCGTTAAACTTATTGGGGCTTCCGAAGATTATCCAATTACTCCAAAAGATCATGGAGTTGAGTTCTTAATTGATAACCGTCATTTATGGTTGCGCTCAAAAAGACAAGTTGCAATTATGAAAATTAGACATAGAATTGTAAAATCAATTCGTGATTTTTTTGATGAACATGGTTTTACTTTATTCGATCCTCCAATTATTACTCCAAATGCAAGTGAAGGAACTTCCACACTTTTTCAAATGGAATATTTTGATTTAGGAAAGGCTTATTTAACTCAATCTGGGCAACTTTATGCAGAAGCTGGTGCATTGGCACTTGGAAAAGTTTATACTTTTGGACCAACCTTCCGTGCAGAAAAATCTAAAACACGACGCCATTTAACTGAGTTTTGGATGGTTGAACCTGAAATGGCTTTTTATAATTTAGACGATGATATGGATTTAGCAGAAGAATTTCTTGAATATATTGTTAAATCTGTCCTAAAAAATAATTTAGCCGAATTGGAAATTCTTGAACGCGATATAACTAAATTGGAAAAAATTGAAAGACCTTTCCCAAGAGTTTCATACGATGAAGCAGTTCAAATGTTAAAAGACGAAGGTCACGAATTTAAATGGGGTGATGACCTCGGTGCTGCAGATGAAACTATTATTTCAAGTAAATACGATAAGCCAGTTATGGTTCATAGATATCCTGCAGAAATTAAAGCTTTTTATATGAAACGTGACCCAGAAAACGAAAAACTTGCTCTTGCTGTTGATGTACTTGCTCCAGAAGGATATGGCGAAATAATAGGCGGTAGCCAAAGAGAAGATGATTATGATTTGCTACTTAGCAGGATTAAAGAGCATAAACTTCCAGAAAATTTCTTTAGCTGGTACCTTGATTTGAGAAAATATGGTTCTGTACCTCATTCTGGATTTGGACTTGGTCTCGAGCGAACTATAACATGGATTTGTGGAATTGACCACTTACGTGAAACAATTCCATTCCCAAGAATGATTTATAGAAATACACCTTAAATATTTACGGAGATTTAATGAATAAAAATATTTTATTTTTTATTTTATTAACAATTGTTTCTTTATCAACTGTAAACTATACGTTTGCCCAGGAATCAACTCATTCAAAAAATAATATTGCTGTTAGTGAAAATAATACTCATACAGTTGAGCACGAACTTCCAAATACTGTAATGGTAATTCCATTTATTATTTTATTAGTAATGATTGCTACTGGACCTATTTTATATCCTCATTTTTGGGAGCATCAATACCCAAAAGTTTCGGTATTGCTTGGTACAATTGTAGTAATTTATTATGCTTTTTTTCTCCATAATACAACCAGCTTATTACATACTGCTGCAGAATATTTTTCATTTATTGCACTGCTGGCTTCTCTGTTTTTTGCTTCTGGTGGAATAATGATTAAAGTAGATAAAAAAGCAACTCCAATTTTGAATGTTGGGATTTTACTTTTTGGAGCAATTATAGCAAACTTAATTGGAACAACTGGTGCTTCAATGTTGCTAATAAGACCATTTATTAAAATAAATCAAGATAGAATAAAGCCATATTTAATCGTTTTTTTCATTTTTATTGTTAGTAATATTGGTGGTGCTTTAACTCCAATTGGTGATCCACCTTTGTTTTTAGGATTTCTACGTGGAATTGATTTTTTCTGGTTCATCGAACACATTTGGTATATTTGGCTTCCAACGCTAACATTAATTTTGATAATATTCTATTTTATCGATTCACGAAATAGAGATATCAAAGCCAGTAAAGAATATACCGGAAAAATTGAATTCAAAGGTGCTAAAAATCTAATTTATTTGGCAATTATTTTAGTGGCTGTTTTTATTGATCCAAACGTTATGAGTTGGGTGCCAAATCTTGCCCCTTCCCCAATTGGACTCCGTGAAATTATTCAATTTTCAGTTGTTATTTTAGCAATGAAAACTTCAGATATCGAAATTTTGAAATATAACGAATTCAACGCAGAGCCAATTAAAGAAGTAGCATATTTGTTTATTGGAATTTTTGCCACAATGATTCCAGCATTACAGTTAATTTCACACGAAGCAAATGTTCTTGGTGATAAATTGACTGTTGGAATGTTCTTCTGGAGCACAGGACTTTTATCTGGAGTTCTAGATAATGCACCAACATATCTTAATTTTTTAAGTGCTGCACTTGGTAAATTTGGTTTTGATATAAATATTGCCACAGACGTTAAAGAATTTATGAATGTTGATTATATATTTCTTCAAGCAATTTCAGTGGCAGCAGTATTTTTTGGTGCTATGACATATATTGGAAATGGACCAAACTTTATGGTTAAATCAATTGTTGAACGAGCTGGAATTGAAATGCCAAGTTTCTTTGCTTATGTTTATAAATATTCACTTCCAATATTAATTCCTGTTTTTGTTTTAGTTTGGTTGGTATTTTATTTTTAGGAGAAATGATGAAAAATATAAAAGAAGTTTTAGCTGAAAATATTAGTGGCTTACATTACGGCAATCGTATTTTACTACCATTTAAAGCTGAAATACTGAAAATTGTTATTGGGACCCATATTATCACAGATTTTAGTAAAAATATTGACGGTGCTAGTATTAGAGTTACAGATTTTTATACTGAAATTTATTTCTATGAATATAAAAATCTTGAAGAACAGTTAACTAAATACGAAGTAATTAAATTGGCTCTTGTTCAACAAGGTGAAGATATTTTTAACTTTGATAATCATTTTGCAATTGAATTAAAAATTGAAAGTAAACACAAATTATTAATTGAACCTATTCCAACAGATTTATTGTTTTTTGAATAATTATGATACCTTTATTTACTACAGAGCAAATAAGAAATGCAGATAAATATGCTATTGAACAATTAAAAGTTCCTGGAATTGTTCTTATGGAAAATGCTGCGTTATCTATTTTTAATTCAATAAAAAGAAATTTCAATTTAATTAAGGGAATTTCTCAAATTGGAATAATTGCTGGAAAGGGAAATAATGGTGGCGATGTATTTGCAGTTGCAAGGCATTTTGTAAATGCTGGTTTTTTAGTTAATGTTTTGGTTGTTGGAAACGAAAAAGATTTAAAAGGTGATGCTAAAATTAATTTTGCTATTTTCAGAGAATTATCCCAAATAGTTAACAATGGAAAACTTACTTTTTATAAATCAAAAAGTGATTTAACTAAAATTAAAAATTCTGATGTTTTAATTGATGGTATGTTAGGTACAGGAACCAAAGGTGAAATTAAAGAACCTTATAAATCAATTATAAATTATGTAAATGACTTAAATTTATTTCGTGTCGCAATTGATTTGCCAAGTGGATTAAATTTAGAATCATCAATTGGTTCACCAATCATTAATGCAAATTTAACTGTTACTCTTGCTGATTTTAAAACAGGACTTTTTTATGGAAGTGGATATCAATTTTCAGGCAAAATTGAAAAAGGCTCAATAGGAATTGGTGATGAGTATTTTGCTAATCAGATTGTTTCAGATTATTTAATTGAGCCTGAAGATGCTTTGTTAGGATTGCCAAAAAAAAATAAATCTTCACATAAATATAAAAATGGTAAAATATTAGCAATTGTTGGTTCTGGTAAATACATAGGAGCAGCTTCACTTTTGGTTAAAGCATTATTTCAAAGTGGAACTGGTTCTGCTATTTTAGCTTTCCCCAAATCAATTAGAAATTTAATTGCAACAAATATGGGCGAAACGGTTTTTGCTTCTTATAATGATGAAAATAAAGAGTATTTATCTCCTAAAAATATCTTAGAATTAAAACAGCAAATAGATTGGGCAGATTTAATTACAATTGGTAGTGGGCTTGGACGCCAAATTGAAACAATTAACGCAATATCTGATATCATTTCATTGTTTAAAAACAAAAAAATGGTTATTGATGCGGATGCTATTTATGCAATTGGGGAAATTGGAGTTTCAAAATTTGATTTGACAAATAAAGTATTAACTCCTCATCACGGCGAGTTTTCACATCTAATTGGAATTTCGGTTGAAGAACTTGAATTAAATATACTCAGATATGGAAAGGAATTTGCAAAAAAAACAAAATCTATTTTGGTTTTAAAAGGAGCTCCAACAATAATATTTTTGCCAAATGGTGATGCATTAATCAATTCTGCTGGGAATGTTGGAATGGCAAAATTTGGTTCTGGCGATGTTTTGTCTGGAATAATTTCTGGTTTTGTAGCTAATTCATCAGATATTGAGCAAGCTGTTGTTTCTGCAGTTTATTTGCATAGCCTTTCGGCAGATTTACTATTAGAAAAAGAGACAGAATTTGGAATAACAGCAACTAAAATTGAGGAAAATATACCTAATGCGATTAGTTTTTTACGGAATTCAATTATATAAATTATTTTTATCAAATAAGAAAAAATTTCTATACATCCCTTTAGGACTATATTGGTTATTAATTTTTATTTTAACAAGTATTCCTGGAAGATCAATTCCAAAAATAATTGCAGTTTCGGATAAAATTAAACATTTAGCTGCTTATTTTGTCTTAGCATTTTTATTAAATTTTACTCTTTTAATTCAAAATAAATATCCATTATTAGCTAAAAAGGCAGCAATATATACTTTTTTAATAACTTTGCTTTATGGTTTATTTGATGAAATTCACCAATTATTTATTCCTGGGCGATTCTTTGATTGGTGGGATTTTGTTGCCGATTTAATTGGATCGTTACTTGGAATTGTTTTGGTAAAAATAATCTTGTATTATTATAATAGAAGTAATGATAATTTATTGGAACTTTCTTAAACTGTTTATGTAAAATTTAGTATTGATGTTGACAATACTAAAATCATTTTATAATTTTATAAACAAAAAATTGTGAAACTAGGAGGTCGTTGTGGCTTTAAATAAAAATCCAAAGGTTGACCTAAAACGTAAGTATCAAAGGTATTGGGAAATTAGTTTAATTATCTCATTAACTATTTTAATTGTTGCGTTTAAGTTCTTCCCAAAATTCGAACAAGAATTAATTAATATTGACGCTCCTCAAGAATTAATTCAAACTGAGGACGTTGAAGCTACAAAACAAGAGACAGCTCCACCGCCTCCTCCCAAACCTCCAATTCCTATTGAAGCACCGACCGATGATGTTTTGGAAGATGTTGAAATCGAATCAACTGAGTTAGATGTTGATGCTACTATTTCAGCTCCACCACCTCCACCAGTAGTTGAAGAAGAAGAAGTTGAACCAGTATTTTTTGTTGCGGTTGAAGAAATGCCCGAACCAATTGGCGGAATTGGCGCAATTCAAAGTAAAATTGTATATCCAGAAATTGCAAAACGTGCTGGAGTGCAAGGTAGAGTTTATGTTAAAGCTTATGTTGACGAAGCTGGACGAGTTACTAAAGTAGAACTTATTCGCGGAATCGGTGCTGGTTGTGATGAAGCAGCAATGGATGCAGTAAAAAGTGTTATGTTTAAACCTGGAAAGCAGCGTGGAAAACCTGTTAAAGTTCAGGTAACCGTTCCGGTTCTTTTCAAATTACAATAAAATTTAAGGTGTCTAAATTAGACGCCTTTTTAATTTCATTTCCAATTTAATTCCAAATCTAATTTTTTGAGTTATATACTTAAGTACATTTAATCATTTCAAAAGGAAAAGGTTCTTGAAGTACCATTCGTTGAACAATTTTATCAAATATAG
>PCUD01000099.1:0-4526 GCA_002786785.1 Ignavibacteriales bacterium CG18_big_fil_WC_8_21_14_2_50_31_20
AAAGCTAATACTTGGTTGGAAAAGAACAAGAAACTTCTTTTGCCAGTTAATCATTTTATGGTAACTTTTACTATTCCCAAAGAACTAAGACCTCTTGAACGAAGCAACCAAAAATTATTCTATTCCATCCTCTTTAACGCTTCATCAAAAACAATGGAGAGGTTATCATTAGGCCCAAAATATGTTGGTGGAAAACTTGGGTATATTGGGATTCTTCATACTTGGAGTAGAACGCTAATATATCATCCTCATGTACACTAAATAGTAACTGGTGGAGGGCTATCAGAAAACCAAGAAGCAATTTTCTATTTCCAGTAAAGGCTCTTTCTAAAATCTTTAAAGCAAAGTTCAGAGACTTATTAGAAAAAGAAAATCCAACTCTCTTTAATTCTATTCCAATAAAAGTTTGGAACAAAGCTTGGGTTGTAAACTCTATTCCAGTCGGAAGAGGTGAGAAAGCACTTAAATATCTTGCTCAATATGTTTTTCGGATAGCAATTAGTAATAGCAGAATAATATCACTTAAAAATGGATTTGTTGTTTTTAAGTACAAAGAATCAAAAACAGATGAGTGGAAAATTATGAATATTAAAGCCGAAGAGTTTATTAGAAGATTTTTGCAACACGTTTTGCCATCTGGATTTGTAAAGGTAAGATATTACGGTTTATTTGCCTCTGCAAACAGAAAACAGCTTGCAAGAGCAAGGGAAATCTTGGGATGCAAAGAACTAAAATCTAAGAAGCAACTCAAACCAAACAAACCATTTAAATGTCCACAATGCAAAAAGGAAATGATACTTGTTTCTGTAATGCTAAGATATGCGGTGCTAAATAACAAAGCTCCACCGATAATAAAATTATCCACAATTAACACGTACCACCTAAGGGGGGTGGAATAGAGCAATTTATTCAATCCCCTAAAAAATATATTTTATGGTAAGCGGAGAGCTATGCAGATAAAATAGAAATACTCAAATAATGAATGAAGCTAATAACCAAATAGTGAGTTGGAACTAGTAGAAAAAACCAAAAGACCTAGTAGCCTACGTAAAACTGTAGCAAAATAAAAAATCCCCACCCCTAAAAACACCAAAGCAAATTACAAGTAGTTGCTGCGGCTCAGCTCTCACAAAGTGATATACCTCAACTGAGTTTACCCCTCTATTTTTTATGGGGTTCGGCATAAATCCATTTAACGTTATACCGCTTTTACATTTAATTGAAAAGCTGAATTAAAAAGAAGAAATGCACTAATTAAATTGAAAGGAATATTTTATAATCATACAGCGCAACAACTAAGTTTCTTAACATCTTTATCAAAACTTATAGCTGCTATTTTAACTCCCTCTGACAAAGTTAAATATGGATGAAACATTTGTTTTAATTCTTTTACTGTAATTCCGTATTTGATTGCAAGAGAAATTTCCATTAAAAGTTCTGAACCTTCTGAAGCTAAGATTCTTGCACCGATTAATTTATCATTTTCTTTGTTACGAATGAGTTTGATAAATCCTTTTGTATTTCTCGCTGCAAGAGAACGGGGAACATCTTTAAGTTGAATTGTTGAGACTTCATAGTCAATTTTATTTTCGTATGCTTGATTTTCATCCGTTCCAACTCCGGCTACTTGAGGGTCGGTGAATATGACCCACGGGAAAACAGAATAATCTTTTTTAGTTGGGCTTTCAACAAACATATTTACAACTGCCAAAGAACCTTCACAAGCAGCGGAATAGACAAATAAATATTCACCAGTTACATCTCCGGCTGAATAAATATTTGGTATTGATGTTTGCATATATTCATTTGTCTTAATGAAATTTTGCTTATGAAGTTCAACTCCCAATCCTTCTAATCCAAAACCTTTAGTATTTCCTTTTCTGCCGGTTGCAACAAAGATATGTGTTCCTATAATGATTTTTTCTTCATCTTTAACGGAAGCATTAACTAAAACCTTACCTTCTTTCGTATGAATCGAATTTATTTTTACGCCGGTTTTTATGTCTATTCCTTCTTCTTCCAAATAGTCTTTTAATGTTTCGGTTACATCCGGCATTTCATCGGGAAGAATTCTGAATGAGCGTTGTAATATTGTAACTTTAGAACCGAGCCGTGCAAACATCTGAGCATTTTCCAAAGCGATGTATCTACCACCAATTACAATTAAATGCTCGGGCAGTTCTTTTAAATCATACAAAGTTTCGTTGGTTAAATAGTTAATTCCTTTTAAGCCGGGAATATCCGGCACAAATGTGGTGGAACCGGTTGCAATCAAAATTTTTTCAGCAGAATATTTATTACCATCTGCTTCAATTGTGTTTTTGTCTATAAGCTTTCCGTACGCTTTAACAATCGTTACATTGGAATCATCTTTAAGAACATCTATGTATTTATGTTCTCTTAATTCTCCAACCAGTTCAGTTTTTTGGCGTATAGCTTCTTTAAAATTAATTTTATTATCGCCGGATTTTATTGAAGAAAAGTTCGGATGGTTAGCAATGTGAAATTGTTCTGCTGTCCTAATCAAAGTTTTAGAAGGAACACAGCCAACATTAACACAAGTACCGCCGATAGGAAGTCCATCATTAATCATTAATACTTTCTTTTCAAGGTCACTTGCTTTTATTGCAGCAGCAAAAGCAGCAGAACCTCCGCCAATGATAATCAAATCATAATGAGCATTTTTATTTTTATTCGACTCTGTCTCACCAACAACTTTATAATTACCAATAGAATTTATGGTATCTATAATTTTAGATTTTGATACTTTGTCTGAATCGAATTCAAATTCACCTTTCTTTTCCGGATAATTTACTTTTTTAGAAATTATACCTTCTAATTGAGAAACTTTTTTACTGATTGTTCGCGCACAATGCTCACAAGTCATTCCGTTAATTTCTAATTTTATTGTTTGAACAGACATAATCGCTCCATCTTAATTTTCTTTTTCGTTTATTGTTTGAATCTTTTTCACTTTATAGCCGACTTTATTTTCAACGGCTTTCTTTAATTGTTCGGGCTTGACTATTGTGTCATCAAATTCAACGTAAGCAATTCCGGTTTTGTAAGATGATTCAGCACTCAAAACACCTTTTTCTGATTTAAGTGCATAATCAACCGATTGTTCGCAGCTTGTGCACGTCATTCCTTCAATTTCTAACTTCGCTTTAACAATATTATTGGATTGAACAACTATCACATTATTGTTGTCATTCGGGAATAATGCTTGTGAATAATATGGAAATGTAATTAATACAACTGCAACCAATGCTACAATCCATAAAAAAGTTCTTGAGTTTATAAAACTTTTCTTTGTTTTGATTTCTTCATCCTCACAAGCACATTCTATCTCATCTTTTTTCTTTGGTTTGTATGAATTATAAAAAGCATTGCCAAGAATGATTACTGTAAAAGCAATAAAGTAAGGTCGCAGTGGTTCCAAAAAAGAAAATGTAGACGCAATACCACTCAATCCGCCTAATATTGCTAAGACCGGAGTGATACAGCATAATGAAGCAAGTAACGCTGTTACTATTGCACTGTTTCTGAAAAATTTATTTGTTTCCATAATAATCTCCTTTGGCTATTTAATTTTCTGTTCTATTACTTCAAGAATCGGGCAATCTTCTGTTGACACTTCTTCGCAAACACACTGATTAATTAATTTTATCAAAACATTTTTAATATTCTTCAAGTCTTTTATTCTTTCTTCGATGTCTGTCAATTTATGTTCTGCTAAATGTTTTATATCTCCGCAAGTTGCTGTTGATTCAATTTTTAAATTCAATAATTCTTTTATTTCTTTTAATGTAAAACCAAGTTCTTTAGCTCTTTTTATGAATAATAATCTTCTCAAATCCAACTCATCATAAAAACGATAGCGTGATTCCCTACGCTTAGGTTTAGGCATAATTTTTATTTTTTCATAATAGCGTAAAGTCTCTACATTAATACCGATTTTTTCAGCTATTTCGCCAACTTTGTAATGTTCCATTTCTAAACCTATTTTTCACTTAATACAAACATAATATCAGTAGTATAGTACGGAGTCAAGTATTTTTTTTATTCAAAGTAGATTATTCCTAAAAATTGAGATTAGCAAGAATTTTGGAAGATGTTTTCTTTGCTTATTGGTATAAACTTTATGCGGTATAACTTTAAAGAATTTTATCTGGAAATGAGCAAAAAAATATAAGACCACATTCATTCATTTCATTTACAGACCAGTCCCATATTTTATTTTGGGATAAAATTTTGTTGTCCCATAAAAAAAGGGATAAATGCGAAACCACCTTTTGCATATTGTTATGGGTATTTAATCTGGTTTGTATTGTGTTATTTAATTTAAATTTCGTCATTATTTTTGTTCAATTAAATAATTTAGTTAAAATTAAACATAATAATCTTTTTATGCAAAGAGAATTTTAGGACTTTATTTAAACAAATTGCTTTTGGTTTTAAAAACAGAAAAAATGTAGATAGTCTTTTCCCCTTTAGCTTTAACAAACAATTTATTAGCTTGCATA
>PCUD01000099.1:4563-6332 GCA_002786785.1 Ignavibacteriales bacterium CG18_big_fil_WC_8_21_14_2_50_31_20
ACTGGATTTACAAAAAGCAGGATTATTAATAAGCCAGAACGATATTTATAATCCAAATGGAATTAGTTTAATTGATGCGCTCGTAAATGTAAATGGGTGCACAGGCTCTTTTGTTTCAGCCGAAGGATTGATAATTACAAATCATCACTGCGCATTTGCTGGCGTTAATGCAGCTGCAACTCCAGAACATAATTATTTGGAAGATGGATTTCTTGCAGAATCGCGGGTAAAAGAAATTGCCGCAAAAGATTATAAAGTAAAAATAACCGAATCTTACGAGGATGTTTCGGATGTAATTCTAGAAGCTATTTCTGGTGTTGATAATCTTGAAGTGCGCTCAAAAATAATTACAAAAAAAATGAAGGAACTTGGCGAAGCTGCTACTGATAAAGAAAATTCAATAGAAGGTAAGGTTTCAGAAATGTTTGCGGGACAATCTTACATTTTGTTTAAATACAGAATTATTGAGGATGTCCGCTTGGTTTATGTTCCACCAAGAACTATTGGAGAGTTTGGCGGCGAAAGTGATAACTGGGTTTGGCCGCGTCATACTGGCGATTTCACTTTTATGCGTGCCTATGTTGCACCAGATGGAAGTTCTGCTGAATACAACAAAGAAAATATTCCTTTTGTCCCTAAAAAATATTTAGAGGTAAATCCTAAGGGTGTTGAGGAGGGCGATTTTGCTTTCATTTTAGGATATCCTGGAAGAACTTATCGCAATCAACCATCGCAATTTATTGAGGAACAGTATAATTATCAGTTGCCATATATTTCGGATTTGTATGAATGGACAATTAACTTAATTGAAGCTAAGACAGAGGAAAATGAAGAAATGAGTCTTGCTTATTCCACACATATTAAACGACTTTCCAACACAATGAAAAATTACAAAGGAAAAATTCAAGGTTTACGCAATACAGAATTGATTAAAACCAAGCAAGCAGAAGAAAAAGAAATGTTGGAGTTTATTAATAAAAACGACAAAATGAAACAGAATTATGGAACCCTTTTAAGTGAATTAAACGATGTTTACTCAAAAAGGATGGAATTAGCAGAAGCGAATTTGTGGTTTGGCGCGCTTTATAGACTATCGGATGATTTTAAATTGGCAAGATTTGCAATTCATAATGCTGAAGAAAAAGCGAAAGATAATTCTGAAAGAAAACAAGCTTTTAAGGATGATAACATTGAAAAATCAATTCTAAAATTTGATGAAACTTTTAAGATATCAATGGAATCAATTGAAAAAGAGCTTCTTGTAAAAATGATTTGCGATGCAAGAATGTTCTCTGATAATTCCAGAATTATTGCGGTTGATAATTCAATTACAAAGGAAATGAAAAAACAAGATGTCGCTAAATTTGTTGAAGACAATTTCATTTCAATGAAAATTATGAATAAGGAAAACTTTGAAAATCTTTTAACAAAATCATTGGACGAACTAAAAGGGTTGGATAATACATTAATTAAATTTGCACTTGAATTAAATGAACAAAATAAATTGCTTAATAGCGAAAATGACAAAATAGATGGCGCATTAAGCAAACTGCTTCCTCAGTTTAACGAAGTAAAAAAGGAATGGAAAAACACACTATTTATTCCAGATGCAAATGGCACTTTACGTTTTACATACGGATACATAAAAGGTTACTCACCCAAAGATGCAATTTACTCGTCACCAATTACTACTTTAAAAGGAATAATTGAAAAAAGTTATCTTGGAAGTGAATATGCAATTCCAACCAAATTAAAAGAACTGTATGATG
>PCUD01000061.1:0-1267 GCA_002786785.1 Ignavibacteriales bacterium CG18_big_fil_WC_8_21_14_2_50_31_20
TAGCTCCAAAAACGGCCGTTGAACCAAAAGGTTTGGTAACAGTCCAAGTTTGAGAGCCACTTAAAGCAACACTTGAAGTGGCTTTAAGGTAAATTTGTGTGCCTCTACCTACGTTTGGCAAAGCATTGTAAGCGAGATCAAAAATATCGGTTGCACTAACAGCAGCATCTCTTGGAGAAACACCGAATGTAGTTACAGAAACAGTCTGAGAATAGACTGTTGAAAAGGAAAGTAAAGCAAATAAAATCAACAAGAAACTTTTTCTCATGATTTCCTCCATATATTGTTAAAAAGACATTTTACGGTTATTAAAATTATAAATTTATAATTAACTGTAAAGAAAACAATAATGAAAAAATTTTCATTATTAATACACACTCTTTTTAGTATTTATTTTATATATTTTGTGTGTAAAAGGAAAGAAAGATGAAAGCAAGATGAGAATATTAATTGTAGAAGACGAAAAAAAAATAGCTGATTCATTAAGAAAAAATTTTAATGATGAAGGATTTGACACAAAAGTGTGTTTTGATGGGTCGGATGCACTTGAAGTTATTTCAAAGGAAAAATTTGATTTAATTCTTTTAGATTGGCGCCTTCCTGAAATTACTGGAGTGGAAGTTTGCAAAAGAATAAGAAATGCAAACAATAGAACACCTGTTATATTGTTAACTGCCCTTTCAAATATTTCAAATAAAGTTGAAGCTTTAAATTGTGGAGCTGATGATTACATAACAAAACCATTTTCATTTGAAGAAGTATTAGCCAGAGTTAATGCATTAATTAGACGTTATAAATTTTCTCAGAATATGATAGAATTTGAAAAAATGTCGTTAAATTTAATTACACATACTCTTGAAACAGAAACTGGCTCAATTAAACTTCCAGAAATGGAATTTGAACTGCTTAAATATTTTTTAGAAAACCAAGATAGAATTGTTTCGAGAGAAGTTCTTTGCGAAGATGTTTGGAAACTAAAATATACTCCTACCACAAATGTTGTTGAAGTAACTGTTAAAAATTTGAGGAAGAAATTAGAAGAATATTCTAGCAATAAATTTATTAAATCCGTTTATGGAGAAGGATATTTATTTATATCTAATTGATTATGAAAAAGCCATTAATAACAAAGAGTGTTAGAAATAATGCATCCTTCCTTACCTTACTGCTTTTTATAGGATATTTAATTTTTAGTTTTTTTTCAGTAATTCAAATTAATTATTATTTTACAGATAATATTGATATAAGACTTAAACATGAAATTGAG
>PCUD01000061.1:1274-5644 GCA_002786785.1 Ignavibacteriales bacterium CG18_big_fil_WC_8_21_14_2_50_31_20
AAATAACTATTAGATCAGACGGGGAATTTCAAGAATATGACATGCTTCATGAAACTGATAACTCATTTTATCTTCAAATATATGACACAAGTGGTAAATTATACTTTCAAAGTTCAAATCTAAAACTTTTTCCTGGTATGCCATTACCAATTAAAGACTTTGATGAAGAATTTTTATTATTAGATGAAAAAGTAAATTATAAAGGGCTTAGAGTTTGTTATTCCAAAATTCTCTTTAAAGACGAAACTGTTGGATACATTCAATTAGCAACACCAAAAACATCCGCAAATAGTGCTATTGATGATATTATTACTTTCAATTTGTGGACTCTTCCGTTAGCTTTTATTCTGTTTGTTGTTGTAAGTTTAATTTTTGTAAAGCGTTCATTAACTCCAATTAATAAGATAATTGCGATATCTCAAGAAATTACAGCAACAAATTTAAGTAAAAGGATAAATTATGAAGCTGATAATGAAGATGAATTGGGACGCTTAAAATTTACTCTAAACGATTTATTTGATAGATTGGAATTCCAAATTAATCAAATTTCTCAATTTTCTGATAATGCTTCACATCAACTAATGACACCACTTACTGCAATTAGTACAGAATTAGAATATATTCTAAAAAAAGAACACTCTTCAGAAGACTACAAAGAAGTTCTTGAAAATGTTCAAGACCAGACCAAAGATATGATTAATATTATAAAGACTTTATTAATTCTTGCTAAAGATTGTTCAATTTGCGAAAACAGTAAAAGTGTATTTAATCTTTCTCATTTGCTAACAAAAGAAATTGCAGAAACTTTTAGAAATAATAACATTAATATTTCCGTATCAGATAACATTTATTTAAAAGGAGAAGCAGATTATTTTAAAATGGTTTTGGAAAATCTGATTAGTAATGCAATTAAGTACTCCAGCGAAGATGAAGAAGTAAAGGTTGATATAAAGGAAAAAGAAGAAAGCACATTTATATCTGTATATGATACAGGAATAGGAATTCCAGACAATGAAAAAAAATTAGTTTTTGATAGATTTTATAGAGGCGAAAAAGTTGAAAGTACTGGAATTAAAGGTCACGGTCTTGGATTGAATTTGGTAAATAATATTGTTACAAAAATGAATGGGAAAATTAATGTTTATAATAACCCAGAAGGCAAAGGAACAGTATTTATTCTAGAAATGCCAAAACTTATGTTGGAATAAAAAATTAAATTATTAGTTGATAACAAAAACCCCATCTCTACAATGGGGTTTTTTAAAAAATTAAAATTGCATTAGCAATCCTTTTTTTTCTAAATTATTTAGCTTCTTTTGTACGTCTAACCATAGAGATAAAAAATCCAAGGACAATTGTTAAAGTTCCAACCCAAATTAAGTTAATAAAAGGTTTTACACTAATATCAACCCAAAGTGAAGCTCCTTTTGCAACTTGTACTTCTTTTGTTGGTTCATCTGTTTTGGATAATTCATTTATTACAACTTCAATTTTGCCAGAAGCATCTAAATTTTTTAATTCTATTTTTAAGTTAGTACCTTCAACTACTGCATCTTCAAATGTTTTTACACCAGAACTACTTTTCATTTTAGGTTCAATTGTATAAGTTTTTCCATCATGTAAAATTTCTATAACCGCACCAATAAAAAAGTCGGCACCAGATTGCATCGAATTCATTGCATCTTGTGGAAAGTTAAATTTAGTAAATGTAATATTTGAACCATGGAACTCAAAAGGTTCTCCTTTAATAAGTGTTGTTTGATGATTATGCTCACCACCACTGGCCTCTTTTGCATCTTCATAACTTACTGGAGAAAGATATAAATCCTTAGTAATAAGGTTAAGTAAATCAGGATCACGCATTAAGCTTTGGTTAAAATCTGAAACATACATAACTGGAGAAAGTGTATTTTCAGAACCATCTTTAACTACATTAACATTAAATTTATATTTTTTACCATTATCAACTGGAGTATAGCCAGTAAAAGTGAAATCATAACCAAGTGCTGATTTAGTTTCACCCTGTATTAGTTCCACTTGTTTTTCAGTAGTAAACCAGCCTGTACCAATTACTCCAAGCATAAAAAAGGCAAACCCAAGATGAGCAACATATCCACCAATATATGATATATTATTTTTAACAATTTTATAAATTGTTTTTGTATTAATCACCATTGAAAACAAAGCAGAAAACATGAAAATAATTGCCATAATATCATTAAAACCACCCCAAACTACAGCAACTACAGTCAAAATAAATGTTACGAATAATGGAATTTTTAGATTATCAATTAGTGTTTTTTCACTCGTCTTTTTCCAATTAATTAGCAAACTTAATCCATTAAGAATTCCTAATAAAATTGCTATTGGAAGAATCATTTCGTTGTAAAAGCTAATTTCAACCGCAGAACCAAAAATTGGCATTGAAGTACCAGCGATAATAATTGCAGCTGAACCCAATAAAAGCACAGCACCAACAAAAAGGGCTAACTCACGAGAAAGAATGTTTTCTTCGGAAGTGAATGTTTTCTCTAAATATTTCCATCTATATATTATTGCTCCAAATCCTAATATTGTAAAAGTACTAATAAAAATTAGAAGCAATGCATAAGTAACCATTCCTGGCGAAACAAAAGAGTGAACTGAGGCATCACCGAGTATACCACTTCTTGTTAAAAAAGTTGAGTACAAAACTAAAAGATATGTTAAAATAGATAAAATGAGATTAGTTTTTACAAATCTTCCTGCATGCTCTTTAGTTTGCGTTCTTTTTTGAATAAGCATTGTATGAATACCTGCAACACCAACAATCCAAGGAACAAGGGAAGAATTTTCAACTGGGTCCCAGCCCCAATATCCACCCCAACCTAGTATTACATAAGCCCAATATCCACCAAGCATAATTGCTAGTCCAAGAACCATCATTCCACCAAGCAGCCAAGGTAATGATGAAGTTACCCAATCTTTGTAATCGTTGCTAATTAAAGCAGCAAAAGCAAATGAGAAAGGAACTGTTGACATTGCAAACCCAACAAATAATATTGGGGGGTGAATTTGCATCCAAAAATTATTTAATAATGGATTTAATCCTTTTCCAAATTGGATGAAATCATTAATCGAAATTCCGTTGCTTGCCAAAAGTCCAGCAAGTTTTTCATTTATAAGGACTAAACTAGCACCCGAAGATTGATCGGTAAATAAAAAATCATTAATGAATGGTAGAGACATAAATGATTGACTAATATTTTTGAGATCAATATAAGTAGGATCTGACCAGATAAGTGTGAAAGGATTTTTTAATCCAGGGCTAACCATAATAAGTAAAAAAGTAACAGCTAATGTAAAAACCATCATTACACGGCTTTCTAAGTTGCCACGTTTTGAAGTATATTCCAACAAAGCAAGTCCTGATAATGCTGTTAATAGCAACCAAAGTAAAAAGCTGCCTTGTTGCCCAGCCCAGAAAGTTGACATCAGCATTCCGACAGAAAGATCACTATTGGAATAATCATATACATATTTGAACTCATATTGGTGATTTAAAATAGCATACATAAGATAAGCAGAAGCTCCAATAATGGAAATTGAAGTTGCGTGGTACGCAGCTCGAGCTAATTTTAATGCATTATCGTATCCTTTATATGTAAAGTAATACATTGTTATTGAAAATACACTTGCAAGCAAAGCAAATGTTATTAAAATATTTCCGACCATATTTTTTCCTTTCTTAAAAAAACACCCTTAATATTCTTTATTATTTAATAAAGAATATTAAGGGTTATTGAAAATTTTATTTAAAATTATGAAGTTTTTTTTGCGGCTTCATACTCATTTTCATATTTTGATGGGCATTTTGTCAAAATATCGGAAGCATAAAAATTACCTTCTTTATATTTACCTGTAACAACAACGCTTGTAGAAGATTCAAAATTGTTTGGAACTGCACCGTTATAAATGACTTTAATTTCTTTCCCATTAAAATCTTTCATATAAAAAGAAAAAATATTGTTTTCTCTATCAATTTCGTAGTTTTTTTCTTTAACCCAACTACCTGTAGCTTTAATTGTAGCATCACTTTTTGTAAGTTCTACGAAATTTTCTTCATATTTAATATTGGTTTGAGTCAATAAAAAACCCATTATACCAAAAAATATTACTATTATTATGCCGCCAAATATATATTTGTTGTTCATTTAGTTCTCCTTTATTTCTTTTTCAATTTCTTTTAATCTTTTATCTACAGTTAAAAGGAATAGAAAAATTCCTATCCAAATAATAAGTGTAATAATTAATACTATGTATATAGAATTATCTTTTAAAAAGTTAAATAGACTGTCCAAAATTACCTCAAATGATTTTTTTTAATAGTT
>PCUD01000061.1:5667-9625 GCA_002786785.1 Ignavibacteriales bacterium CG18_big_fil_WC_8_21_14_2_50_31_20
TAACTGGACCGGCAGTATCATCATTTGCAGAACCAGGGTGAAGACCTGTCATAATACGTGGCATAATGAATATAAAAAATGGTACAGTTAAAAATGAAATTATTGAATAAACTGCTGAAAGTTTAGCTCTTTTATCTTCATTTTCAACAGCAGAACGAAGCGCGAAAAGTGAGCCATAAATAAGCATTAAAACAAATATTGATGTTTCTCGTGGATCCCAATGCCAAAAAGAACCCCATGCAAATTTAGCCCATAAAGAACCAGTAACAGTAGCTAAGATTACAAAAACCATTCCTATTTGCAAAGCAGCTAAAGATTTTGCATCGTCATCCAGATTATTGCTTCTTAGATATTTAATTCCATAAACCATTGCTACTAAAAAAGAAAGTGAGGCAAGCCAAGCTGTTGGAACATGGAAAAATATTATTTTTGCCTGCTCTCCTAAACCTGGAATAAATGGGAAATGGTACCACTCTGTGGTTTTAGCAACTAACGGAAATGCAATTCCACCCACAATTACAAAGGACATGAGTAAAAAAAGAAGTCCTTTCCATAAAAAATCTATTCGCATAAAAAATTCTTTCACTTAATAATAATTAGCATTTAAAAAATATAGATTAAGGGTCAAATATACAATGGAAAATAAACTTGTAAAAATTTTTACACTAAATAATTTCGCAAAATACTATTGTAAAAATTTTGAAAAATAGTATATTTATCTAACACAAGATAACTATAACAAGATGAAATATCTATAAATATTTTCTCAAATTATATTCAAAATTGCAGTTAGAATAATGTAATAATAAATTTGAAGCTATTAAATTAGAGTTGATAATTGCCTATTTGTGCTTTCTAATCTATACTAAAATAGAAAGAATTTGAGGTATAATTTTTTCAAACCCATTATTTAACAACAATTCCTGGTTAATTTTAGAGTTTGTATTATACTCATTGGCAATAAAAACAGAAGTTTGAATGTTTAAAATATTATTATCTATTCGCGATATTTTATGATGATTTTTAACAGAATTAACAATAACGTTTGGCAATCCCCAGAGACTTAATAGATATGCTCCAACTTCAGCATGAGTTACTCCTAAAACTCTTTTTTCAGAATCGTTATAATCAATATTTTCAGATTTCATTATTTCCAAAATTTCATAAATATATGCTTCATTATTGATAATAATTACTTTCCCAATATCATGAAGCAATCCAGAAATATAGCCAGTTTCAATTTCGTTCCTATTTCCAAAATTTGCAATTAATAATTTTGATATTTTCGCTACTTTTAAACTGTGTTCCCAAATTTCTTTTTGAATGGATTCAACTCGCATATTACCTTCAAATGACTTAAAAATTTGGGTGTACAAAATAAGTGATTTTACCATTGTTATACCAAGAATGCTAATTGCTTGCTGAATATCAGTTATGTTTTTTGCAAGTCCGAATAATGGTGAATTTACTACTTGGATGATTCGTGTTGCAATTGCCATATCTTTATGAACAATATCAGAAATTTTTTTTATTGAAAAACTCTCTTTGCTCAATTCTTCTTCTATTTCTAAGTAAGTTCGTGGAAGTGATGGAAAACTATCTATTTTGTTTATTACAGCACGCAAATTTTCATCAACAAGTAGTGTGTTTTGATTTAATATTTCTAATATTATTTTGTTAAATATTTCGGAATCAATAGGTTTTGAAATACACTTATGCGCTGAAACAACCGATTTAAGTAATAATTCAATATGATTGCTTTTGTCAAAGAGTGCAATTCTAATTATTGCTGGAAATTCTTCTTTCACAAAATCAAGAAAATCGTCCTCATTTATTTGAGGATTTTTTATATCGGAAATTAAAATATTTACATCACTTTGCTTCATTATTGAAATAGCTTCTTCGTTACTTTTAGTAAAATAAAGCTTCCCTTCAACTTTCAACTTACTCAATAATTCTTCAAGGTATGATAATACAGCTACATCTCTCTCAACTGTTAAAATATTTAGTTTCATTTTGTAACGCAACCTTATTAATAAACAATAAATCAAATAGAATTTATTCGTTCGATACAAAGATTATACCAAATAGATTAATGAAAATATTTCCCTAAAATAAATTGGATAATCATAGTTTTTACTAAAACAGATGTTTTTACATGTAAATATTGCCACTATGGAAAATGTAATAAGAATCCATATTACATTCCAAGAATTTCTATTATTCGCATTGCTTCTTTCCGTTAAATAGGATAATTTTATTAGGTAAAAAAATAATTTTAGATTATAAATAATTTTAAGGTTGCTATGAAAATTCACGAATATCAAGCAAAAGAAATTTTAAGAAGATACAACGTTCCAGTTCCAAAAGGGAAAGTTGCATATTCGGTTGAAGAAGCTGTTGAAGCTGCAAAAGAAATTGGTGGTAAAATACGTGTCGTTAAAGCGCAAATTCACGCTGGTGGAAGAGGTTTAGGCGGCGGAGTAAAAGTTGCAAAAGGACTTCCAGAAGTTCGTAAATATGCAAAACAAATTTTAGGAATGACTTTAATTACCCACCAAACTGGTCCAGAAGGTAAATTAGTAAAACGTTTACTAATTGAAGAAGGTGTAAATATTGACAAAGAATTGTATGTTGGCATTACACTCGATCGTGCAACATCTAAGAATGTTTTTATGGTTTCTACCGAAGGTGGAATGGAAATTGAAAAAGTAGCAGCTGAAAGCCCTGAAAAAATCATAAAAGTTGCAGTTGACCCTTCTGTTGGTTTTCAAAGCTATCAAGCAAGAGAATTGGCTTTTGGATTAGGGCTTGAAGGAGTTCAATTTAAAAATGCAGTTAAGTTTTTATCAAACCTTTACAAAGCTTTTGAAGATACAGACGCTTCAATTGCAGAAATAAACCCTCTTGTTGTTACAAAAGAAGGTGACGTAATTGCTTTGGATGCAAAAATGAATTTTGATGACAACGCAATGTATCGTCAAAAAGATATTCTTCAATATCGTGATTTTGATGAAGAAGATGCTCTCGAAATTGAAGCCTCTAAGTTTAATTTAAACTATATTAAATTAGATGGAAACGTTGGTTGCATGGTTAATGGTGCAGGATTAGCAATGGCAACAATGGATATTGTTAAACTTGCTGGTGGTGAACCTGCTAACTTCCTTGATGTTGGTGGTACTGCTAATAAAGAAACTGTTGCAAGTGGATTTAAAATTATACTAACTGATCCAAAAGTAAAAGCAATTTTAATTAATATTTTTGGTGGAATTGTTAGATGTGACCGTGTTGCACAAGGTGTTATTGATGCAGTAAATCTGGAAAAAGTTGAGGTTCCTATTATTGTTAGGCTTGATGGAACAAATGCTGAGGAAGCAGCTGTTTTGTTAGCTAATTCTGGAATGAACTTTGAAGTTGCTGCCACTTTAAAAGAAGCTGCCGAAAAAGTAACGGCTGTTTTATCTAAATAAATTTGGTTAATTTTTATTAAAAAAGGTCATTCAATTGAATGACCTTTTTTTGTTTAAACTGTAACTATTTAACTTTTATTATCACCGCGTTTTATAGTGGAAAGTTTAAGTGGACAGTAGAGAGGACAGTAGTTCAAAAATCCTGTCATTAATGGAACAATTCCAACTAAACCCCACCAATTTTGATCATAAATTCCCCAGGCAATAATTACAACACCCAAGATTATTCTTATCAATCTATCAATTGCACCAACATTTTTTTTCATGCCTTTACTCCTTTTTGTTTTTGATGTTCAAAAATAAATAATAATTAATGATATTTAAAATAGCTGGTAATTAAATTATCAAATTTTGATATCTAATTAATGAGTCCACTCTAAAAAGCTAATTTCACGAAGTAATGCTTTTTTAGTTTTAGTGTTGAAAAAAAACTGTTGATTAAATTTTTTTTGGCTAATAAATCCCAAAAATGCCGTGTAATATTTTTT
>PCUD01000051.1:0-4441 GCA_002786785.1 Ignavibacteriales bacterium CG18_big_fil_WC_8_21_14_2_50_31_20
CACGAGTTGCGTTTCTTTGTACATTAATTAAAAAAGAAGTCATTGATAAAATTGGTGGACTTGACGAACGCTTTTCTCCAGGCAATTTTGAGGATGACGATTTCTGTTTGCGGGCTCAAATGGCGGGATATAAAACTGTAATTGCAACGGATGTGTTTATTCATCATTATGGTTCGGTAAGTTTTAAGGCAAATGGTGAAAGTGAATATGCAAAACGAATTGAAATTAATAAGCAAAAATTTGTGGATAAATGGAGTGCAGATCCTGAAGAAATTTGGATAAAAGGCAATAAACCAAATCAAAGAGATGTTAAATTTGCCATAAATTCGGATTTATTCAATCAACACATAGAACGTGCATTTACAAATATTGAAGAAAACGAACACGAATTAGCCATTGAAAATTTAGAAATAGCCGTTGCTAATTTTAAAACATCCGAGAGAAAAGGATACGAAAACCTACTTTTGGATGAATTGATTGTAATTCTTGGTAATCTTTACATTGCCACAAATAATCTTGAGAAAGCAAAAGAAACATTTGAAAAGGCGCTAAATGAAAATCTAAGTTCGTCATTAGCTTGTCAAGGTTTGGGAGATGTTTTTAATTCTATTGAAGAATTTGAAGCGGCTAAAACTATGTATGAATGGGCGGTGAAAAATGATTCTCAAAATCAATCAGCAATAAATTCTCTGGCAAATGTAAATCAAAAACTCGGCTTCTCGCAGAATCATAATTCACTTGTTGATAACAATGTAGATCCGTAGCTGTAGCTCGAAAAAAAATATAAAAAAGGAGGAGTTAATACGCAAAAATAAAAAATCCGAAGCTTTTTTGTTCGAAATATTTTGGAGAGAACCGACAAATGTTATCATTTTCAACAATATTTCGGTAATAAAAATCATGGAATAGAAATATGATCACTCCATTAAGCCCATAACTAAAGTTCTTATCATAAATCTGGTGGTTGAAATAGCTTTTGAGAATATGAATTATTAAAAAAAATTATCTATAATTACGCAATCTTAAAGGTTGATTGATAGGAGGAATTACCAATGATTACACTGAGTATGATCGTAAAAAACGAAGAAAAATATCTTGAAGCTTGCTTGAAATCGGTAAAAGATGTTGTTGATGAAATCATTCTTGTTGATACCGGTTCAACCGATAACACAATTGAAATTGCAAAAAAATATTCTGCAAAAATATTTCACTTTGAATGGATTAACGATTTTGCCGCTGCTCGTAATTTTGCACTGGAGCAGTCCACATGCGATTGGATTTTATATCTTGACGCAGATGAATGTTTATCAAAAGAATCCATTTCCGAAATAATAAAATTAACAAAATACCCAAAACGTCATGCCTATTATTGCATTATAAACAATATTGATGAAATTAATTTCCACACAATGGTGATGACATATCCAAGACTTTTCCCGAACGAAAAGCATGTCCGCTTTGAAGGTAAAATACACGAACAAATTGAACCATCGCTGCTTAAAAATAATTTCAAGATAAAAAATTCTACGCTTAAAATTGATCATTACGGATACAACATTTCTGAAGAAGACTTGCAAAAAAAGGCGAAGCGAAATTTGGAAATACTGCTTGAAGAATATGCGGAAAGCAGTTCCTCCTATTTTGCATTTCAGATAGGACAGAGTTATGGTACATTGAAGGAAAAAGAAAACGCCAAAAAATATTTCACTTACGCATTGCAAGACACTAAACTTGCAAAGGAGTACAAGTCAATTGCCTATCGGTATCTTGCAGCAAATAATATGGTGCACCAAAATTACCCTATGGCATTAGAGTTGATAAATAAGAGCCTTCAATGCGACAACGAGCAGCCCATGGCTTTAGTAGTCGGATCACAAATTAATATGGAACTCGGCGATATGGACATTGCCGGAAAATATTGTCGTAAAGCCTTTGAGGAAAATAGAAAATATTTAAAGGGGGAAAAAACGTCCAATCAAAATATCTTAGTTGATGAACTCCAACTTTGCAACTTTGGATTAAAGATAGCTTTGCTATCAAAAAACAAAGAATTATTTAATTTCTTTTACAAAGAATATCCTTTGTTATATAAAACTTCCAATGTTGGTGAAGTAGACTTGTATAATCAATTACTCAACAACCAACCCATATCTTATGAGAAATTAGCAGTCTATGCAGGAATTGTAACTAGTGCGAATATTGAATTAATTCTTACATTATTTGATTACTATAAAGACCCTTTCGTAAAGTTAGAAATGCTTCAACTTATTAAAGAAAGATTTCAGGAGCACGCAGGTTTCCATAATAAATTAGGCCTTTTATTAATAGAAACAGAAAAATATTCAGAAGCAAAGACCGTGTTGGAGTGGGGAGTAAAAAATGATCCACAAAATCAAGTCGCAATAAATTCTCTGGCAAAGGTAAATCAATTGCTTGGCTTTTCTGCAAACGATAATTCGCTCATTCAGCAAAAAAGTGCTGAAGAGCAAGTCCTTGATTTATACGCACAAACATATTCACTTTATGAAGGCAAATTATTTTATGAATCGCTTACTGTCCTTTCTGAATTGGAGAAATTTATTAACGTTAGCGTTGAAGAAATAAATTATGATACGATGATTTCCATCATTAATCTATCGGGGCATAATTATCTTGCCTTAGGAGAAATAGATAAAGCACGGGAAGCATTTGAAAGAGCGTTAAGTCTTAATCCAAGTTCATCCTCCGCTTGCGCAGGTCTTGGTGAAACATTTTTATCTCAAGAAAAATACTCAGAAGCCAAAACTATGTTTGAATGGGCGGTTCAAAATGACGAAAAAAATGAATTGGCATTACAAAAATTGATTAACATCAACAAAATTCTCGGCTTAGATGAAAATGATTTTTCTCTTAATGAAGGGACTTAAAAACAACGATTAAATGTAATGGCTGAATTGCAAAATTATTGCATTCAGCCATTTACACAAAAAATGGTACAGTCCCACTTTTTCTACTATTCCATCTTTCCATTTTTCCATCATTCCAATATTCACTTTTTTCCCACCATTCCCTGCTTTTCCCTTCCTTGCACTTTTCAACAACTGAACAATATTAGCCATTTTGAAAATGGTTTAATCTTTAAATATATGCAAATATGGCTAAAACGCACTATTTTGAAGACATTTTGGCTTTGGCACATCAGTTGAACAGATTATAGCAACCTAAAATTAAAGGAGTAAAATTATGAACTTAAATCAATTGGTTGATTCAGCGTATGATTTATTCAATCATAAAAAATACAATGAATCACTAGAAGTATTATCTCATATAGATGAAGTACTTCAAACAGAAAATTTAAATGAAAAAGAAAAGGAAGCTGTTCTTGTTAGCTTGCTAAATCTTAAAGGATTTAATTACTTAGGATTAAATTCATTAGATAGAGCCACAGAAATGTATGCAAGCGCATTGGAAGTTAATCCAAATTCATCACAAGCTTGTGCTGGCTTAGGCGAAGTTTTTCACATGCAATTTAAAGAACAAGAAGCAAAAACTATGTTTGAGTGGGCAATTAAAAACAATCCAGGTAACCTTTTTGCAGTTTCTGGGTTAGCAAAAACAAATAGAGATTTAGGGTTGGAAGAAAATCACAATAACTTAATTTTAAATTAGTGATAGAACAATGCCAAGACTAACACTAAGTATGATTGTTAAAAATGAAGAAGCAAACTTAAGAGATTGTCTTGAATCAGTTAAAGATGTTGTTGATGAAATTGTACTTGTCGATACTGGTTCTACAGATAAAACTATTAGGATAGCCGAGGAATTTGGAGCAAAAATTTATCATTTTAATTGGATAAATGATTTTTCGGCTGCTCGAAATTTTGCGTTAAAACAATCTACTGGTGATTGGATTTTGTACCTTGATGCAGATGAACGATTGGAAAGAAGGTCTAAAACAGAGCTTATCAATTTGTTAAAAAGGAATTCTTTAACTGGAATAAACTGCTTAATAAATAATATTGATGAAATTACTGGTACACCAAAATATATGAAGTATATTCGTCTTTTTAGTAATTCTGAAAATATAAAATTTACGGGCAGAGCTCACGAGCAAATTGACGCATCTTTGTTGGAAAATAATTATTCAATTATCAATTCCAAAATTGAAATTGTCCATTTAGGATATAATTTGGAAAAACCTCAGCTAAAAAAGAAAGCTGAAAGAAATTTACTTCCATTATTAGACGAATATCGCTTAAATCCTACATCTTATTATGCGTTTCAGCTTGCAAATACCTATAAAGTTATTGGTGATAGAGTAAACGAAATTAAATATCATCAAATAGCAATTCAAGACCCAAAACTTAGAAATGAGTATAAAGCTATTGGATATTTAACTTTAGCTGATTATTCAATGCGTGATAATAATATCAATTTAGCTTTGGAATATGTAACTTCGGGA
>PCUD01000051.1:4476-6569 GCA_002786785.1 Ignavibacteriales bacterium CG18_big_fil_WC_8_21_14_2_50_31_20
TGAAAAAAGCAAGGCTATTCAATTTTGCAAAACTGCATTAATTGAAAACAGAAAAATTGCTAATAAAGAAAATATTAGTAATTCAATTGATATTATTGTTCCAGAAGAGAAGATTATTAAACACGGACTATATCTATCGGTTTCAAGCGAAAATGATTATATGTTCAATTATTTTTTGTCAGAACTTAACAAGTTAAGAAATTCTGATAAACTTGAAATTGAGTTTATTGAAAAGCTTTTTGCTTCAATAGAGTTAAGTGAAAATGAGTTAGTCTATTTGAGCAATATAATTGACGTTGATAGTTTAGATCTTTATCTCTTGCTTATTTCAAGAATTAAAAGCATACAATCGCAGCTTAATTCTTTATTCTTTTTAAACGACAAATTTGAAACGAATTCAAAGTTTTTAACAAAACTTGGCTTAATGCTTAATGAAAATGGGTATTCAAGTGAAGCAGCGCAAGTATTTGAGCGTTCGCTAAAGTTAGAAGTGAAGGATCCTTCGCAAGTTTTTTACTTAATTTCAATTTATGTAAACGAAAATAAATATGATAAAATTCCTGAACTTTTGGAGTTTGCATTAAAAGAGTTTTCACACATTGCTGGAATTAAAGACAAATTACAAAGTGTAATTAAAAAATTAAAACCAATTTTAATAAATTAAAAAACGGAGAATACGATGGGATTCCAAATTAATACCAACATTGGCGCGTTAAAAGCATATAATGCTTTAGCCAAATTAAATTCAAAAGCAGAAAAATCACAAATTCGATTAGCAACACAAAAAAGAATTAACTCAGTAGCTGATGATACTTCTGGCTTCAATGTTGGAAAATCTCTTGAACAAAAAGTAAAATTAATGCAAGCAGCTCAAGGAAACGTTGGGTCAGCAAAAGATATGTTAGCAACGGCTGAAAGTCAGTTAATATCTATTAAAGATATGTTAACACAAATTAAAGCAAAAATAGCTGATGCTTCAAATCCAGCGGCTGATAAAGCAGCAATTGCAAATGATATTAAATCCATAGGTCTTGAAATAGATAGTGCTATTGCAACAACCAAATTTAATAATACAAATTTATTGATGTCTGGTACAAGTGGTACAGGCGCATCTGGTTTTTCATTCCAAACTGGAGCTGCTTCAACTGATAAGTTGGTAGTTGATTATGGTAAATATCTTGGTGGTGATGTTGATGTTGATGGTACAGGTGGAACAGCAAAGGATGTTCATGCTGACGTTCGTACATCTTTAAATTTAATTTTGGGAGTAACTGAAAGTACTATCTCAGATATAAATAGTACAGCTAATACCGAATTAGATGATTTTGAATCAGCCATTGATAATGCACTTGGTTCAATTGGTAACTCTGTTCAAAGATTAGATGCCAAAGATGACTTTTTAACATCTGCAATTGCAAACTCTCAAGCGTCAGTTTCTCGTTTGTTTGATGCAGATATGGCATTGGAACAATTAAATGCAACTAAAGCATCAATTGGTGGACAGGCAGCTACAGCAATGTTGGCTCAATTAAATATGAGCCCACAACAAGTACTTCAATTATTAGGTTAAAATTAAACAATAGGAAAATGAAATGGGATTTCAAATTAACACAAATATTGGCGCGTTAAAAGCATATAACGCTTTGGCAGACTTAAATTCAAAAACTGAAAAAGCGCAACTTCGTCTTGCTACACAAAAAAGGATTAATAGTGTAGCTGACGATACATCTGGCTTTAACGTAGGTAAATCGTTAGATCAGAAAGTTCAATTAATGCAAGCCGCAAAAGGTAATGTTGGTTCCGCTAAAGATATGTTGGCTACAGCAGAAAGTCAGTTAATATCTATTAAAGATATGTTAACACAAATTAAAGCGAAAATAGCTGATGCTTCAAATCCAGCAGCAGATAAAGCAGCAATTGCAAATGATATTAAATCCATAGGTCTAGAAATAGATAGTGCTATTGCCTCAACAAAATTTAATGAAACCGATTTGTTGATGTCTGGTGCAAGTGGTACAGGCGCATCTGGTTTTGCATTCCAAACTGGTGCAGCTTCTACGGATGTGCTAGTAGTCGATTATGGACAATATATT
>PCUD01000075.1:0-370 GCA_002786785.1 Ignavibacteriales bacterium CG18_big_fil_WC_8_21_14_2_50_31_20
TCAATAAATATCTTATCATGTGCAAGATTTAATATTGCTCCATTAATACGCTGAACAGTCCCCTCAGTTGGGGCAATAGAGCCAATTATTCCTCCATCCTCAAATACCATCAACTGACGCATTGTGCTTTGATTGTAATTACTCCATCTTAAATCATTTACATAGCCCTGCATACAATTCATCGCTAGTAAAAATGGCTGTTTAGAAAAATTGGTAAAATTAAAGTTTGCGTTATCACTATTTGAATAAAATCCCCCAAAATCAACAGGCCCACCAGAAGTGCTTAACATGGAAATCAGAGATACTCCTGAGTTTATTGCATTCTCAAAAAGGCTTGCTCTTGTTGAAGAATAAGCAAATGCATCCGTAC
>PCUD01000075.1:396-6937 GCA_002786785.1 Ignavibacteriales bacterium CG18_big_fil_WC_8_21_14_2_50_31_20
ATAATCGGATACATTTAATATAGTCGTGGTTATATGTGAGGGAATATGATTAGTAGTTAAAGAATCACGAAGTGCAGAAACACTTGTACCCAAACAGTGATTATTTGTATCGGTTACATCACGACCAAAGTATAATTCTTTCAAGTTATGATTTGAATATGTTGACATATTACTATAATATGCTGTAAGCTTATTTACATAATTACTTATTTCATTTATGGATTCTGCTGGTATGCGTCCAATAAAAACATCTCCGCGACTTGTTAGCCCAGCAATATAAGGGTCATCTGAGGCAACTTCAGATGTTCCATTTGTTCCCCAAATATTATTGCTTGTTACTGACCAAAAAGGAATAAAATTGCCATCTGAAAAAGATGTTGTCTCATTAATAATACCTTGCTGTATATAAATATTGGGGAGTTCTGTTAATTGAGTAGTTGTCCCAGTTTCTTCAAGGCTACTACCATTTCCAATTATCAAGACAAATTTCAAGACTGTTCCAACATTATATGCTGTTGCAATTTGTGATTTAATAGAACTAGCAGATGTACCATCTGAAACTGAGTACATATATGGTGTAAACCCTCTTGATTGTTGTAGAGAAATCAAATTATCACGCCAAGTGGTTGAAGCTAAAAAATTTGACGGTGCAACTATTAGATAATCGCATGTTGTTAAAGTTTGTGCATTTACTTTTAATAGCAGAGCCAACACAAGTACCGCAAACAATATCATTCTATTTTTCATTGTTAGTTACTCCCTTATTTGTTACTTCTAATTTAGGTTGGGTCGTTCCATTTATCTGTTTTTCTTTTTTTATGATAAGGGGACTACAAGGATTTGAAATATGGTTTATTTTTAGTGCGCCATATATATCTAAATATCCTTGCGAGGTTTTACTTTGATTTAATAGGTTTAATATTTCAATGTATCCCCAATTCTTTTTTAGAAAGACAGATTGTTCTAATAACAATGCAATGGCCCCTGTAACATGAGGTGCTGCCATGCTCGTACCAGAAAGATTATAATGTCTATCATCTTGTTCCAAGAAATAAGTGTTATCAATTGTTATAGGAAAACTCGAACTTAGACTAGATGCTACCAAAGCACCAGGAGCGTAAATATCTGGTTTATCTCTTCCATCACGCGTGGGACCAGGTGAAGAGAAACTAGATATTTGTTCCATAGGATAGTCTTGAGAAAAGTCTCGTGTAGTTCCGCTTATATCAACAAAAGAATTTTTAGAATTGAACGAGCCGACAGTAATTATATTAAATGCATTACCTGGTTCAGTAATTAGTTTTGTATTATCATAGCTTGCATCATCAAAATAACAATAACCAGGTGTGTTTGCATTATTATTTAAATTTACACTATGAATATAGCCATCCCAAGGTTTATCATAAACCATATTCCCATCCATATAAATTTTCCAATCGCCATCTGCGATGCTGTAAAGCGTATCATCATATGTTATATCCTGGAGAGTTATCACTATATACTTATCACTTGTAATATCATCACTCGAATGATATGGGTCCGTAAAAGTTTCATCAAAATGCTCATTGTGAATTCCAATTAGTCCATCAGTAGTTACTAAACCATAACCTGGTTCACCAGTACCGTTGTCTTCTGAAAATGGGCCAACTATTCTGCCACTTGGTGTTCCTATAAATACTGAGTAATAATTACTTGCAGAATAAAAATATTCGAGCCAAATAGTTTCACTATTGTTATTAGTCTGTGTTTGTACAGTTAATGTTTTAGATACTGCATCACTTTCTCCTCCAATGCCAGAACAATGAATCTTTTTTTCGGGTTTTTGGCTTGAATATCCCGAATTACCTGCTGATTTGACTACTATTTTCCCCTTTCCTGTTGACGTTGCTATTGCCAATGAACATGCTTCCTCTAATCTACTTGTTCCATCTCTTGGACCACCCCAACCCATACTAATATTTATCACCCACGGTTTACCTAACTCAGTTGCTTTTTCATCAATCCACATTATAGCATCTACTAAAGTAAATGCAAAACTTTGAGAATTGTTACTTGAGTGGTTGACTACTATTAAATCTGCTTTTGGTGCTATGCCAACATAAGTTCCAGATGGTTGATTATTGCTAGTTGCTCTACCATTACCAGCGGCAACTCCTGCAACGTGAGTCCCATGCCCATTTATATCTTGGTGAACACAGTCACCATTATTAATTTCATTTGCATTCCATTCAGTTCCATAAGTGAAAGAGTTTGGCAATTGTCCAACTATATCTGTTGGATTCCATGTATCTACTTGATCCCAAAAATATAGTATCCTACTAGTTCCATCTTCATTCTTAAAATCATCATTTTCTATATCAATACCTTTGTCTATTATCCCAACAATAACTCCTTTCCCTGTATAAAAAAAATCTTGTCTTGCTTTGTCTACACCAATCTTTTTAATACTTTCATCAAGTTCAGGATAACCTTTGTTTCCAATACTAATTGACTTAACATCATTATTATTTATAAGTTCTGCAAGTTTTGAAATGCTAAATTCAACCGTGATATATTTACCTAAATTACTATTTACTTTAATATTATTTGTTGGTGTAAACTGGTTTGGAATTTTTAATTCAACAAGTGCAATTATTTGAGGATCGATATCATTTTTACTATTCCCTAGTATCTCACTGACCAAATGTTCAGTGCTTAATTCTGTTATCACATAATTTGTATCCAAAGTAGTTGAACGCACTGTTTTATCAACAGTAGAAGTTGTAAATAGTGTGTTTTTATCGTACTTTTTTGATATTTGTTTAAGTAGAAAGTCTACTTCTGCTTTTTTTTGTGGGAATAGATTCCCACAAAATACTATTATTAAAATAGTAACAATTTTAGCTGTAAATTTCATATTTAATCCATATTATTAGTCGTTTCATTACATTTTTTGCATGAAGTACATTACTATTCTATTCCCCCTCCATCATTGGGTTCAAGATGGAAATTCTTTATTATTGTAGAATCACTTAGAAACTCAACATAATAATTGCTCTGACCCTTATAATGAATCCGATTAATAAGGCCTCCAGTATGTACATCATAAATTCCAGGCAATATACTATCAAATTGATAAAACCCGTTTTCATTTGTTTCAGTACTCCACCAATTAGAAATAGTAACTAGAACGTTCTTTAGAGGTTTATCGTATGAGAATATCTTCCCAGATAACTTAGAAGTTGGGAAAACTTCATTCTTATGAATTCTTTTTGGTAAAGGATGTGAGAAAACAGAATCAATAACAGTAATTTTTCCATCCTTAGCAATACTAGTCATTGATATAGTCATACCATTGTTAGTCAATTTTCTGCCCCTATTCCAATGTTTTTTCTTTGACCAGTTTAATGTGTCAACCTTATCTTGCCATTTAAAGTAGCTTAATGGAAATATTGATAAAGAATCTGCTTTAACAATAATATTATTAACTATTCTATTAGCCATTTTTTTAATACCAGTATCTATTAATAACGAATAGGTGCCAGGTTCCAAAGGTTCTATATGCACATACCTTTTGTTTTGTGGTAAAATTTTAATATCATTTTCTAATAAAACAAGCGATGTAGTTGAAGATGTATCACCATAAATTATTAGTATTCCACCATTATTTTTATTTTCATTGGTTCTAAAACCTGTGCAAGCTAATAGAATGCTAATTATTATTAATAAAACAAAAAGTAAATTTTTCATTATAATTTTCCCATGTAAATATTTTGTAAAAGAAAACGAGATACACAAATATAATTCACACAAACCCAACAAAATACTTCTTTTTATAAAAGCATAGTTGCAAAGAGCTGTAATTTTTTTTGCTTAGTAAGTGTATTAAACTTTTGCTGGTAACTAACTGGTTTTGTAAATAAAAATATTGGGGGGGGCAAATTGTGTGCCAAGTGTTTTAAATAAAAAAGGAAATATTAAAAGTGTGCTCCACAAAATGTTGCGGAGTAAAAGTAACAAAGCATTTTCCGTAAAAGCCACTAAAACCTCTATAATTGTTTGCAAGTTAAAAAACAAAAGTTTAAATGGCAAATTGCAAAAAAACAAGCAGTAAAAGTTTGTGTGGTGAATTGGGTTTAAGTTAAAATTGGCTTTGTTAAAACACACGTTTTAATTAACCGCGAATTTTTGAATTTCTAACTCGCTAATTCGCGGCTAACTTAATTTATTTGTAAATATTTAATCTTTCTTCTTTAAATCATCTTTTGTAACAGTTCCTGCAACAACGGTAATTACTTTATCTGGATTTATATATTTTTTAATAGCATTATTAACTTCTTCCAAAGTTAAATTATTTACCAAATTTGGATATTCGTCCATATAATTTGGCTCGTAACCACGCTGAGTAATGCTTAACAAACTTCCGGCAATTCCACGAGTTGTTGAAAGTCCCACTTTATAACTTCCAATAATTCTTGTTTTTGCTGATTTTAGTTCATCTTCTGTAACTCCTTCGTTAACCCATCGCTTAAACTCACGCATAGTTGAGCTATAACCTTGAGCGAGTAATTTGGGCGAAAAAGTTCCGCTAATTGCAAACTGACCATCGGCATAAGTATCACCGCTTAGTGATGAATAAATTCCATAAGTTAAACCTTCATCGTCACGAATAATTGACATTAATCTTGCCGAAAATCCACCCATTCCAAAAATACTATTGCCTAAACTTAAAGCTAAATAATCTTTGTCAGTTCGTTTTATTCCAGTTGTTTGTGCAATATAAAGTGTAGCACTTGTTTTTTCATCCATTTTTACAATAACAGTTTCACCTTTTGTAACTTGTTCAGCTTTTTCAAATTTAGGAATCTCAATTCCACCATTCCAACCAGAAAAAGCTTTATCAACAGTGACTTTTATTTTATCATTATCCAAATCGCCAACTAACACAAAAATCATTGATTTTGGACCATAATAATCAGAATAAAATTTAACGATATCTTCTCGTGTGGCTTTTTCAACATCAGACATAAGTTTTTTTATAGAAGTTCCACGATTTGGGTTTCCCGCTGGAAAAAGCATTGAATCAGCTTTTTCAGATGCACGAGTGTTTGTGTCTTCCAACATTTGCTGCAAACTACCTTTTCGCTGAAGTTTTAATTTTTCAAATTCTTCATTATTAAAAGTAGGTTTACGTAATTGTTCGGCAAGCAAACCAATTACTTCATCAACATCTTTTGATAAACATTTACCATTAAAATTAAGTGTTTCTGAACCAACCGAAAATGACAACTCGGCTCCAAGATTTTCAAGTTTTTCTGCTAATTGAAATTTGTCATATTTTTCTGTTCCCTTATCAAGCATGTAACCTGTTAAATCGGCAATTGCTGAATTATCTTCTGGGCTAAAATAATCACCTGCAACTAAACTTCCAGTAAATGTTACTAAATCTTTTACTCCAGTTTTTGCTGTTAATAATTTAATTCCAGCAACTTTGGAAGTAGTAATATTATCCGATATTTTTGTTTCATGAGCTTCAATAGGATTTGCAAGTGTAGACTCATTTTCATTAGCATCACGATTATAATAAGCCTTTGTTTGGTCTTCGTACCAAGAAGAAGGTTTCATTTGTGAATTATTTCCACCAGCGGTTTTAGGGATAAAATATCCAACTGTGCGATGCTCTTCAACAAAATATTTTGCAACAACATCTTGTATTTCTTTTGGAGTAACTTTTTTCAAGTTTTCTAGATAAGTAACATAAAATGTCCAATCGCCCATTGCAATTGATTCATTTAACTGACTTGCAATTGAAAACGAGCCATCTCTTCCATAAACTGTCTCGGCTGTTAATTGACTAATTGCACGATCAACTTCTTCTTGAGTAACACCATCTGTTTTAATTTTTTCAATTTCTGTTAAAATAATTTCTTCAACTTCTTTGTGAGTTACACCAGGAGCCAAAAAGACGTAAGGAGTAAAAATTGAAGCATCGTGAAGCGGCACATAAAAATCGAAAACATTTACTGCTTTATTTTCGTTTACCAAAGCTTTATAAAAACGGCTTGTTTTTCCATTTGAAAGAATATAATCCAACAAGACTAATGGATATGTTTCTTGGGTTAATCCTTTTGGCACTTTATGAGCAATTCCTACAACACCTAATTGACCAGCACGTTTTACCATTACTCGCCTTTCCCCTTGCTGTTCTGGCTCTTCAGTGTAAAGTTGTGGAATTGGGTTTGGCGAAGTTGGAATAGCTCCATAATATTTATTGATTAGCTTCAATGCATTGTTTGTATCAAAATCACCAATTACAGTAACTGTAGCATTATTTGGCCAATAAAATGTGTCATAAAAAGCTCGCAATTTTTCTATTGGCACATTTTCAATATCTGAACGCCAGCCAATTGTGTTGTGATGATATGGATGCGCTTGAAATGCCGCTGCCCAAATTGCTGTATTTAATGCAGAAAATGGAGAATTTTCGCCACGCTCAAATTCATTGCGTACAACTGTCATTTCTGATTCTTTATCTTCCTTGCGTAATAATAAATTTCTCATT
>PCUD01000075.1:7010-20869 GCA_002786785.1 Ignavibacteriales bacterium CG18_big_fil_WC_8_21_14_2_50_31_20
ACCAATATTGCCAAGTTTGGAATCAATATGACCACCATTTTGTTTGTTATATTTTTCAGTTCCTTTGAACATTAAATGTTCCAAAATATGCGTTGCGCCAGTTGTTCCCGTAACTTCGTTTCGTGAACCAACTCTGTATGTAACCATAAAAGTAAGTACTGGTGCAGAATGATCTTCGAGCAACAATACTGTTAAACCATTTTTCAAAAGCTGATATTCTGTAATTCCACCTTCTGTTTTTACTTCCTTAAACGCGTCTGGAATGTTTGAAGCAAATAAACTGATTGAAAAAACTAATGAAAGAATTATGATTGATATCTTTCGCATTTGTATACTCCTATTTTTGTTAATATGCTTTTATTAGATGTTTTAATATACAAAATATTCAAGTTTTTAATTTGTTTGTGTTGATTAAAAAGACATTCAAAACATTATATGCTTTTTGCGTTTTTTCTCCATAAATATTATATTTCTAACTGATATTTATATCTTTTAATCGAATAATTTAATTACCTTTTCACAAAAAACGGTCTTCTATGTACAAAAGCATTATTTACATTTTTCTCCTTTCCCTTATCAATCTTTATGGACAATCTAACGAAAAAATTACTATCCCAGGCTTTGGGGAACTTCCCTTAATTTCCAATACTAAAACATTTTCAATTGATTTTGGCAAACTCGGAAAATTTCAATTTACTGGGACACTAAATCCGCTAAACTTAAAAACCAAAGCTAACATAGAACAGTTGGTAAATTTTCCCGGATATAAATTATATTCAAATTTAGGATTATCAGATATTGAACTAAATGTTTCACCCAGTGGATTTGATATATTTGCAAATGCTAATACTCAGGAATCACTTGGTGTACTTTTTAAGTTCTTTAAAATTGCAGAACCACAAATTGGTTTTGGTGTAAGTGTTGCCAAAGATGGTTTTTCTCTTTCAGGTGCTTTAGATTTCAATAAAAATCCAATTGTAATTGATATTAAAGGTCAAACACGGTTTACACTTCAAAAATTTGAAATTTCTGCAGAATTAGGTGGTGATGAAACAAAGGAATTGGAAATTTTAGTAAATGCAGACGTTAAATTCAAACCAACAAAGGTCGACCCCGACCTCCAAACAGTTTTAGCTTTTTCATACAACTTAAAATCTCAAGAGCTTTCAATAGCAGGCTCAATTACAGATACTTGGAAAAATCCTTTTGGTATTTCAAAACTATTTAAGAACAAAGAAGTTATTAGTCTTGAAAATACAGCAATAGAAATTGGCTGGGTTCCTGGAACTCCAACTCCTACAACAATTGGATTTGCGCTAGAAAAAGGTCAATTTTTTCAACTTGATTTTGGAATTATTATGAGCCTTTCGCTCGATGATGGAAAAGTTGCCTTAAAAGCAAACCGTAATGAAATGACAATGAATGATTTAATAACAATTCTTCGTGATGGATTTGGTTTGAAAGTTCCTGATATATTTCCCAAAGATATTTACATAAAAGATGCTGAAATTTTGTTTTCTCCGGCAGGTGGTGAAGTTGGTGAATCTGAAATTAATCAGGGTTTTACTCTTAAAGGAACTGCTAAATTGATGGATGCAATAAATGCCAACGTTGATTTCTATGCTAATATGGATGACGGTTTTTATTTAGACTTTTATTTTGATAATAGCTTGAAAGATAAAATTAAGAATGAACTTAAAAATGTAAAAGTCCTTTCAAAAGTAATCAATCCTTTGCTTAGTACTTTTCAATTGCGACAAGCAAAAGTATATCTTGAGGCTGGTATGGATTTAAATCTGGCAGGAAAAACTCATTTTAATATCAGTATTTTTAACAAACCTCTGCCCATTCCTGATATGGAAGCTTCATTTGATTTCAAGAAAATTGTAAAACATGTAGTTGACAAAATTGTTGAAAGCAAAGGTGGTAAATTAGTTGAGATTTCAAAAAATATTGGTGCATCAGCTCAGACAGCAGGCAGAACAATTGGTCAGGGTGCTAAATTTGCAAAAAAAGTAGTTACCTTAGGAGTTTCTAACGCAAAACATCTCCATCCAAAAGGAATTCTTCATCCTGTTAACAAACATGTATGTCGCGAACAGTGCATTCCCAACAGAGCTAATGAACTAATTGGCAAAGTTCTTCATCCATCATTAAATGCAATTCAGTCGTTTTATGATAATATTATTGACGACATTGTAATTTTAGAAGGAGATTCTTTTGAACAAACAAAAAGTATAAGAGAGGCTTTCTTTCTGGAAGATTGGAATAATCTTAACCAAAAGATTGAAAATGATTGGAAAAGTATCTGGGAAGATAAATTTTACTACGGACTTTTTATCCGTAAAAGTGCTGCAATTGAAGGTGGTAATATTTATAGAGCAATTATAACAGATAAAAAACAAGAATATTTGAATTTGAAAAATAAAATATACAATGATCTAATTAATTTAAGGTTGCTTCCGGTTATTGTAAAATATGATCGTAAAAAAGGTTGTGGTACTTTCTACGCTAATGGTCAACCACTAAAAGAACATTGTGGGTGGAGAAAGAATTGGCATACAATGTTTGTATTTGGCAACATGGATAAAGTATTCTTCTATGATAACAATAGTGGAGTTATTGAAATTTACAGTTTAGATAAATCTGGGAACATGAGTTTGTTAAAACATCACAATGGAATTAGAAAATCTTGGTCATCAATTAACTGGATACCATACGGATTAAATGACGGAGTTATAAAATTTGAAGACTCTGATGGGAATTACGAATTATATAATCCTGATGATAATGGAAATATTATTCGCCAGACTAATCTATCATTAAAAGAGATATTGCCAGAACCAATAATTGTGAAATATAATTCTGAAAAAGGTTGCGGTGCTTTCTATTCTAATGGTAAACTATTGAAAGAGCACTGTGGATGGAATAAAACATGGCATACAATTTTTATATTTGGCAACATGGATAAAGTATTTTTTTATGATAAGAATGCCGGCTCAGCACAAATTTATAAATTGAATGGTGAAGGTGATATGAATCTATTAAAGCTATATAATAATTTCAGAAAGGATTGGGATAAAATAAGCTGGATTTCTCATAATGAAACTGATGGTGTAATCAAATTTGAAAAAGCCAATGGCTTATATGAATTATATCAATGTGATAATAATGGGAATATAGTTTTAGATTCTTATAAATAACAGTGTATCTGTGTAATTTAAGTTTCTTCGAAATACCAGCAACACTATTTCTTTTTTTGATTTATATTGATAATACTTTCGTTGAACTTTACAAATATGTGAATATGCTGTCTTTTTCATACAACAAAATTTTTGCAAAGGTTACAATTATTTTGAAAAAATAATAGGATGATTACAAAATGAAAGTGACTTTTTTAATTATAACTTTTTTGCATGGTCTAATTCATATTCTGGGTTTTCTAAAAGCATTTGGAATTAGAGAAACAAAAGAACTGACCCTTCCTATTTCTAAAACTATGGGTATTTTGTGGTTATTAGTAACTATTCTCTTTTCAATTTATGGCTTCACAATTATCGTTAACAGCAAATACTCTTGGATTATAGGCTTAGTTGCAATAATTATTTCTCAATTTATTATTATTTATTTTTGGACTGACGCAAAATTTGGCTCTATTCCAAATATTTTAATTTTATTAGTAGTCCTTTTTTCATTTGGCACTTATAATTTTAACAAAATAATTGAAAGTGAGACAAGTCAAATTTTATCAAATGTTTCGTTGAAAAACTTAAAACCCATTAGCGAAACAGCTCTTAACGGTTTACCAAAACCCATTCAAAAATGGATTAAAACGACTGGAATAATTGGAAAAGACGAACTTAAAGTGGCTTGGATTAAACAAAAAGCATTAATGAAAATGAAACCCGAACAAAAAGATTGGTATTCAGCAGAAGCAATACAATATTCAACTTTTGAAAATCCTGCATTTATTTGGACAGTTGAAATGGAAATGATGCCTTTAATTAATATAAAAGGAAGAGACAAATTTTTTGGCGGTAAGGGAGAAATGCTAATTAAGATAAATTCACTTATAAACGTTGTAAACGAAAAAGGTGAAAAACTGGACGAAGGCACTTTGCAACGCTACTTAGGTGAGTTAGTTTGGTTTCCTTCACTTGCTCTTAGTCCTTTAATAGAATGGGAAGAAATTGACGATTTTTCCGCGAAGGCGACTATTAAATATTATGATACCCACGTTAGTGGAACTTTCTATTTCAATGAAAATGGAGATTTTACAAAGTTTATTACCTTGCGTTATATGGGAAATGAAGACAAAAAATATCCATGGGTTTTAACAGTTGACGGCTATTCGCAATTTGAAGGGATTAAAATTCCTTCAAAAATGAAAGCCACTTGGAAATTAGATAAAGGTGATTGGACTTGGCTTGATTTAGAAATTTTAGATGTAAAATACAATGAAAATGTTAGTATTTTTGCTAATAGTTCATCATTTTCGTTTTTATAAAATCTTAACTTTTCAATAATAAAAAGGTATTCCTAATGGGGAAAAATATTTTCGTAATTCTTATCAATTTTTCGTTCGTCGTTTCTCTATTTTCGCAAGAAAAACTTTTAATAAATACTTACAACCGACAAAATACTTCATTAAACGGAATGTGGAATTATATTGTTGATCCATACGAAAATGGATTTTACAATTACAGATATGAACCATTTGAAAATAGCATAAATCCTTCGCGAAGTGCATTTTTTATGAATTCCAAACCAATTAGTAAATCAGATTTAATTGAATATGATTTTAATAAATCCGATAGCATAAACGTACCTGGTGATTGGAATACTCAAAAGGAAAATTTATATTATTACGAGGGTACTATTTGGTATAAAAAATCATTTAATTATTCAAAAAAGAAAAGTTCAAATCATGTTTTTGTTTATTTTGGAGCTTCAAACTACGAAACTGATGTTTATCTTAATGGGAAAAAATTAGGAAAACATATTGGAGGTTTTACGCCTTTTAATTTTGAAATAACAAATTTGCTTAAAGAAAAGGAAAATTTTCTTGTTGTTAAAGTAGATAACAAAAGAAAGCCTGATGGAGTGCCAACACTAAATACTGATTGGTGGAATTACGGTGGAATTACTCGTGATATTAAAATTGTTGAAACAAGCCAAACCTTTATCCAAGACTATTTTATCCAATTAAGCCCTAAAAACAAACATAAAATTAAAGGATATATTCAATTAAATGGTAATAATATTGAAAATCAATCAATAAAAATTGTTATTCCAATACTAAAATTAAATGAAGAGGTTTTAACAAATAATAATGGATTTGCAAAATTTGAATTTGAAGCAAACGATATAACTTATTGGTCAACAGACAATCCAGTTCTATATAATGTAAAAATTAAAACTAATGAAGAAGAATTAACTGACCAAATAGGTTTTCGCTCAATTAAGACCAAAGGCAATTTACTTTTGTTAAATGATAAACCAATTTTTTTAAAGGGAATTAGTATCCACGAAGAAAGTCCTATCAACAAAGGAAGAGCTAATTCCATTGAAGATGCTTTGCGGCTTTTAACTTGGGCAAAGGAATTGGGATGCAATTACGTTCGTCTTGCACACTATCCCCATAACGAGCACATTGTGCGTCTAGCCGATAAGATGGGAATTCTTGTTTGGGAAGAAAATCCAGTTTATTGGACAATTCAGTGGGATAATAAAAGCACTTATGAAAATGCAAAAAATCAATTGCACGAATTAATAAATAGAGACAAAAACAGGGCATCAGTTATAATTTGGTCAATGGCTAACGAAACTCCAACAAGTAGCTCACGCAATGCTTTTCTTACAAATCTTGCTAATGAAACTCGCAAAATAGATTCTACAAGATTAATTAGTGCCGCTTTAGAACAAAGTAATTTTGAAGGAAATCCAAATATTAAAACAATTGACGACCCTTTTGCTGAGATTGTTGATATTTTAAGTTTCAATCAATATATCGGCTGGTATGATGGATTGCCTGAAAAATGCAAAAATGTTAGTTGGAAAATTACCCAAAATAAACCAGTTATTATTTCGGAATTTGGTGCTGGTGCTAAACAAGGATTTTTTGGTGATAAAAATGTTCGTTGGACTGAAGAATATCAGGAATTTCTTTACCAAGAAACTCTGAAAATGGTAAATAGAATTGAACAACTGGCGGGCTTTACGCCGTGGATTTTAGTCGATTTTCTTTCTCCTCGCCGAGTTTTACCGAATATTCAGAATGGATATAATCGCAAAGGTCTTATTTCAGATAGTGGAATTAAAAAGAAAGCATTTTTTGTTTTAAAAAACTTTTATGATAACAAAAAATAAAAGTAAATTATTAATGTAAATTTAGAACAGTAATTCTGATGTTTAATTAATTTTATCACAATCTATTAGATATTTATACGGTAACACAATAAAAACAAGAATAAAAATAATATCAACAATCTTGCTTCTGGTTTTAATTGCACCGGCTTTAACAACCTATTTTTGGATACAATATCAAAAATCATTAGTAAAACGCGAAGTAAAATGGAAAATGATAGAAGGAATTGATAAGAATGAACTTGTCCTTCTAAAATTTACAGATGTAGAATCTAAAACTTTACTGAGGTGGAAACATTCCAAAGAGTTTGAGTATAATTTGCAAATGTATGATATTGTTGAAACTAAAGTAGTTGGCGATTCATTATATTACTGGTGCTGGTGGGATTATAAAGAAACAGAATTAAACAAGCAGCTTGCCGAATTAGTTAAAAATACTTTGAATAATAGTCCACAAAAAAAAGAAAAACAAGAACATCTTTTTTCCTTTTTTAAGTCCCTTTTTAGCTCAAATAAATTTAATTTAGATAAAGTTTATCCTGCACTAAAGACTGAACAAAACAACATTTATTTAACTTCTTTATTTTCAAATAAAATTTCTCCACCAACGCCACCGCCCCAATTAGTTTAAACAAAATGTGTTTTGCAAACTTATTTTGCAAAGCTTAAATACCATTTTTAACATAATTATTACAGTTAAAGTTTAAATTAAACAAGGAAAAAATTATAATGAAAAATATAATTTTATTGTTGTTTTTAGGAATTAATGCCATTTCCTATTCTCAGACAATTACAATTAACGACTCGGTTACTAAAAAGCCATTGGAATTGGTTTCTATTAGCAGCGAAAATCCAAAAGCATACACAATTACAAATTCTAAAGGACAGGCCAATATTTCGGCTTTCAAAAATTCAGAGAAAATTAATATTCAAATACTCGGTTATAAAAAAGAGATTACAAGTTACTCGTCAATTCAAACAGCTAAATTTGAAGTATTTCTTACAACAGAAAGTTTAAATATGGATGAAGTTGTTATTTCGGCTACACGTTGGCGACAATCGTCCAACAATATACCGTTAAAAATTTCCTCAATTTCACCAAAAGAAGTTGAACTACAAAATCCACAAACTGCTGCCGATCTTTTAACTGTATCGGGTAAAGTTTTTGTGCAAAAAAGTCAGCAAGGCGGTGGAAGTCCTATGATTAGAGGATTTGCTACAAATCGTCTACTTTATACAGTTGATGGAATTAGAATGAACACAGCAATTTTCCGTAGTGGAAATATTCAAAATGTGATAAATCTTGATCCATTTGCAATTGAAAATACCGAAATAATGTTTGGACCTGGTTCACTTATTTATGGAAGCGATGCAATTGGCGGTGTAATGAGTTTTCAAACTCTTGTCCCACAGTTTTCTTATTCTAATAAACTGCTAATTAAGGGAAAAAGCATATTGCGCTATTCATCAGCTAATAATGAAAAAACTGGTCATTTTGATGTAAATCTTGGATTTGAAAAATGGGCTTTTATTACAAGTTTTAGTTCGTGGAATTATGATAATTTGCGTCAAGGCAGTAACGGTCCCAACGATTATCTTAAGCCATTTTATGTTCAAACTGAAGACAATGTTGATAGAGTTATTACACAAAATGACATTTTGTTGCAAATTCCTTCAGCTTATTCACAAATTAATTTGATGCAAAAAATAAGGTTCAAACCAAATGATAATTGGGACTTCCAATACGGATTTCATTATTCCGAAACCTCACCTTTTGGAAGATATGATAGGCATAATCGTATGAAAAACAATTTACCGCGATATGCCGAATGGAATTATGGTCCACAAAAATGGATGATGAATAATCTTAATGTCACTAATGAAAGCAATAATACTATCTATAACCAAATGACATTGCGTTTGGCTATCCAATCGTTTGAAGAAAGTAGAATTGACCGCTCTTTTAATAAAACTGACGAAAATTACACAAAAGAAATGGTTGACGCATATTCATTAAATGTTGATTTTGCGAAAGTTTTAAATACAAAAAATACATTATTTTATGGAGTTGAATACATCTATAACAATATAAAATCATTTGGAAGTGTAACTGATATTTCAACAAAAATTAACACAAAAGGTCCTTCTCGCTATCCGCAATCAAAGTGGAGTTCAATTGCAGCTTTTGTAAATGACGAATTTAGAATGTTGGAAAATGTGACAATTCAAGCTGGTTTGCGGTACAATCAATTTATTTTGGATTCTGATTTTGGAAAAAATCTTGATTTTTATCCACTTCCATTCAAAAATGCAAACATAAACAATGGCTCTTTAACTGGAAGTATTGGCGCGGTTTACCGTCCAACAGAAAATTGGGTAATTAGTACAAACTTTGGAACAGCTTTCCGCTCACCAAACGTTGATGACATTGGCAAAATATTCGATTCTGAGCCGGGTTCAGTAACCATTCCAAATCCAAATTTGGAAGCAGAAACTGCTTATAATTTTGATTTAAGTTTCGCTAAAATTTTTGGAAATTTTCTTAAATTTGATGTTACTGGATATTATACAATTTTGCAAAATGCAATGGTTAGAAGAGATTTTCAACTTAACGGACTTGATAGCATAATGTATGATGGAAGTATGAGCAGAGTACAAGCAATACAAAATGCTGCAAAAGCTTATGTTTACGGCATTCAAGCTGGATTAGAAGTTAAATTTGCACCCGAATTTAGCTTTTCATCTGATTTAAATTATCAAGTTGGTGAGGAAGAGTTGGATGATGGTTCAAAAAGTTCATCGCGTCACGCAGCTCCTCTTTTTGGAACAACACGCTTAAATTTTAAGTATGATAAACTTAGTTTAGAGTTTTACGTAAACTATCAAGCTGAGCGAAAGTTTGAGGATTTACCATCCGAAGAACAATCTAAAGATGAAATTTACGCAAAAGATAAAAATGGAAATAATTATTCTCCAGTTTGGTACACACTAAACCTAAAAGCATTGTATTTATTAAATGATACATTTACAATTAGTTCTGGAATTGAAAACTTAACCGACCAGCGTTATCGTCCATATAGTTCTGGCATTTCGGCTCCAGGAAGAAATTTTATTTTTTCACTAAGAACTAATTTTTAATCCATTTTTTATTTTCAGCTATTTGTAATTTCATTTTTCACCCCAACGTAATTTGTTGGGGTGAAAAATCTTAACCCAGCACATATTAAAATTCTCAGTCACAAAAAATGCTCCTTCGAAATAGCGACCTTAGTATTTGCGAAATTGCTTTATTAAAATAACCCTAGTTTAAAAATATTCGGTTATTTTAAATTAACCAAAAAGAATTAAAAAATTTAAATTTACATCCAATTTTTAGCTTTTTAGTTTGCAAGGAATTATACCTATTTTGGAATTACTTTGTTTTTGATAACAAATATTTCCGATGTGTACAATCATTTGCATTACATTTGTCACAAAAATATATTGAAAATTTAACGTTTCTTCCAACACCAATAATACCACTAATTGATTTTATTGGCATCATAAGTGAGGAATCTGTAAGAGTGATATTACAAAAATTTTTAGGGAGCAACGAAAATAATTTTTGTTGTTCATTTACTAACCAATTACAATATCCTGGACTGTATCTGTTTGTTATGTTCCAACCAAATTCTTTTACAGTTTCACCAATATAGTTGTGAAGAATATCGGTGGCACTTTCAACTGCATAAGAAGCAACAATATCAACCAAATATGCTAAAACAGAATCTCCTTTCTGCGAAAGTTCTTGCCCCCACAATTCCATCTCATCGCCAATTGTACATAAAAATATGGCTGCTTTATTAGCTTTTTTTAACTGTCCAGTTACAATATTTTCCATTTTAAAAAAATGATTTCCAATAAAAAGTCCATCTATTTTATTTGGCAAATACTGCAAATCTAATAATTTATATCCAGCATGGATTTCGCATTTTTCAGGAAACTTAGCAATTATTTTATTGATCATGTCCTCAAAATGAATCGGCATTTTTCCATCAGAATATCCTATTATTTCCCCAATATTATTTTTGTCAAATTTTATATCGGAATAACTAATACTTACTTCAAAAGTATTTTCCTCTGTTTCAATTTGTGATAACTTTTTACGCATTTCTGTTTTCTATTTTTTCTGCTAAAGCTTTTATGTGATTTGGTGTTGTTCCACAACAACCACCAATAATATTAGCACCGCAATTAATTAATTCATCAACATTTGCTGCCATCATTTCTGGAGTTTCAGGAAATTGCGTTATTCCATTTTCAAAAATTGGCTTACCCGCATTTGCATGAATTAATATTGGAGTATGTTTATCAACTATTCTAATCTCTTTTACTATTTCAATCATGTTTTGGAATCCGTTGCCACAATTAGCTCCAATAATTGAAGCCCCAGCATCTTTTACTGCCTTTACCATTTCGGTAGGCGAAACTCCCATCATAGTTTTATAACTACCATTGTGCATTTTATCAAAAGTAAATGTACAAACAATTTCTAAATTGCAAACAGATTTTACTGCTTCAACTGCAATGCATGCTTCATCTATTGCAGTCATTGTTTCAATACAAATTGCATCTGCACCACCTTTTGCTAATGCCTCTGCTTGAATTTTAAATCCTTCAAACAAAGTTTCTTCAGAAATATCACCCATCATTAAAATAGCACCAGTTGGTCCAATTGAGCCCAGAACTAATTTTCCATAGCCAGCAGCTTCTCTTGAAATTGTTGCAGCAGCTTCATTCAATTCAAAAGTCCGCTTTTCTAATCCATAGTGACTAAGTTTAGTAGGACTTCCGCCAAAGCTATTTGTTAATATTAAATCTGCTCCTGCATTAACATAACTTTTAGCAATTTCAAATACATCATTTCTGTGTGTTACATTCCAAAGTTCTGGACATTCACCAGGGAGTAATCCACGTTTGTGCAAAAATGTACCCCAAGCCCCATCTGAAACTAATACTTTTCCATTATTAAGTAATTCTATTAGAGATTGCATAGTTTATTAACCACTCCAATTTATTCTTATATTATTTTATATCATTTTTATGAAGCAATCTTTTCATTTAAAAACAATACAGCTTCTTGTGGATTAGCAGCATAAGCATCAGCTCCCATTTTTTTAGCACTTTCAGCTGATAAAGGTGCCCCACCAACAATAACAGTAATTGATGGGTATTCTGCTTTTATTTCTTTTACAGTATTAGCCATATTTTCCATTGTTGTAGTTAGCAATGCACTTAAACCCACAAAACTATTTGGATTTTCTTCAATTGCTTTTATAAATTTTTCTTTTTTAACATCAACTCCTAAATCAATTACTTCCCAACCATTTCCTTCAACAACCATTGAAACTAAATTTTTCCCAATATTATGTAAGTCCCCAGCAACTGTACCAATAATAAATTTTCCTTTTGTTTTTATGCTGCCCGCTTGGAAAAAAGGCTTTAGGTGTTCCATAACTGTTGTCATTGCTTTTGCGGCCATCAATAATTCAGGAACAAAAACTTCATTTCTTCCAAATTTTTCCCCAATTCTCTGCATTGCATCATTGCAAGTTTTTAATATTTCATCTGGTCCAATATTTTGAATTAAAGCTGATTTGGTTATTTCATCAGCTCCATCTTTACCTTGCATATCAATTGGATACGAAGAGGCTTTATTAACCTTTCCTTTTTCAATACATAAACCAATTGATTCAATAATTTCATTCATTCTAAATGTTCCAATTTATTTTTCATAATTAAAATATTCCTTTTTTCAAATTTTACAATTACAATTTCTTAAATATTATCAACAATTTTTCTCAATAACTGAATTTTTTCTCTTTTAACCGCTGGAGCAATTGAACAAGCTGTGCTAAGAATAAACCCACCATCTCTGGTTCCAATATTAATTATATCTTGCACATCTCGAACAATATCGTCATCGGAACCGTTTAGAAGTGTGTTAACTGAGTCGATATTACCTTTTATAAATCCCATTTTGCCAATTCGTTCTTTAGCATTTTCTAACATAACATTTCCGAGTGGTGGAGGGTCTAAACACTCTATTCCACTAATTCCGCTATCAAACATTGTTTCAAGACGGTCACCAATAGCTCCGCAAGTATGAGTATAAATATGAACTCCTTTTTGTCTTACTGCTAATGCAATTTGGCTCTCAAAAGGTAAAACAAATTTTTTATAATCGTTTGGAGATATAAACCCTGCTCCAGCAAAAGGAGATGAAATTTTAATTGCATCCACACCTGTTTCGCACATTTCGAGACTTAGTTTGGTAATTAATTTTGTAAAGTGCCATAATATCAATTCGCATTTTTCTGGCTCCATCATCAAAGCCATTAAGCCATCTTGATATCCCAATAAATCCAAAAAATAATCAAATGGCGATGTTATTTCGCCGTGGATTGAAAATTTTGAGCCAACCGAATTAATAATATCTGTAATAGCGTCAAATTTATGATTTTGATTAATTTGAAAATGCAAATTACTTGATACTGGAATATAGTCCAATATTTGTGGTAAGTCTTCTAAATCAACTTCAGAGATATTTAATTTTGCCACTTCATTTTTGTATTCATAATAAGGAAGATCGTTGTTAGGGAAAATAATTTTATCACCACTTGCTAATTCAACTTGTTTTTGATTTCGGATATCTGTTATTGATACAATGTGCTCTTTCCAATTTGGGTTGTGCCCATGAAGACTAACTAAAATTCCGTCAAATTCATATATTTCTCTTAATTTAATAAGGCTGTCTGTAAAAGTAACCTTATCAAACCATAAATTTACTGGCGAAATATTAAGCTGCATAAGTATGTGACCAAGACTAAACTGACACATTAATGGAATTTTATCAGTTGTTTTCAAGTCCATTGCTGCTTTAACTCTTTCTTTTGGAGTCATTGTATAATCCGAGTATAATTTAAAATTACTATTTATTAATAACGCATTAACCTAATTAATATGGATAAATATATGTATTTATATTTCATTATTATCTAATTTTGATTTTACGAAACTGGTGAAAATTTTTCTATCTTTCCAATCATTCCAATATTTCCTTGCAAACCTCCAGAATGAATAGCAACAATAGTTTCACCCGACTTAAAATATCCAGACTTAATTAACTCTGCAATACCAAACATCATTTTGTTTGTGTAAATATAATCAAGCTCAAATCCATTAAGTTTTTCAAATTCTTTCGTAAATTCAACAAGCTCTTTGGTAAATTTTGCAAAACCACCAAAATGATAATCAGTATTTATATACCAATTATCAAATTCTCTTCCACTATAATCAAGGACTAAATCCGATATCATTTTTCGAAGAAATCCACCACCTTTTAGTGCAGGAAAAGCTATCGCATTTTTTTTGCCATTAAGCCTGGATAATGCAATAGGATTAAAATAAACAATTTTAGAAAAAGAATAATCAATATAGAAGCGAACTTGCCC
>PCUD01000075.1:20909-39902 GCA_002786785.1 Ignavibacteriales bacterium CG18_big_fil_WC_8_21_14_2_50_31_20
AGCAAAAGTTCCTCCACTGCCCGAAGCCGCGCAAACATAATCGAAATCAATATTAATTTGTTCAACTATTTCGGCACAACCTTTAACAGCAATTTTATTTGTTCCACCAAGTGGAAGAATATAAACATCACCAAATTTATCGCGTAATTTTTTCAAAAAATGCTCCGATTCCTGTTCGCGAAATGTAGTTCTATCTAAATAATGTATTACCATTCCATTATTTATAGCCGATTTAAGAGTTTCATTTAAAGGAAAATGTTCTTCACCTCTAAGGATTCCAACTGTTTTAAACCCAAACATTTTTCCAGCAAAAGCCGTTGCGTGAATATGATTAGAATAAGCACCACCAAAAGTAAGCAGAGTATTTTTGCCTTGAGCCATCATTTCGGAAATATTGTACTTCATTTTAAACCATTTATTTCCCGATATTATTGAGTGTACAAGGTCAATTCGTTTCATAAATACTTTAACATCGGTTGAAATATTAGGCAATTTTATTGGAATTAAAACGGCAGAATCTTCATTAATTTGCTTGCTGAAATCAAACATATTGAACAAACTCAATTTTTAATTTATATTATCTATAACTTTTTCAAAAATAATGAATAGTTTAATATGATTAAAATCTTATTTGTTTGTTTGGGCAATATTTGCCGCTCGCCTTCTGGTGAAGCAGTTATGAATGCTCTAATTGAAAGGAACAATTTGCGGGATAGAATTGCATGTGATTCCGCTGGAACAATTGCATATCACACTGGAGAACCCGCCGATGCACGGATGCAAAAGCACGCAATTAAGCGTGGATATAATTTAACAAGCATTGCTCGACAAATAAAATTAAACGATTTTGAGCGGTTTAATTTTATTATAGCTATGGATAGAGATAATTATAGGAATATTCTTGCTCTTGATGTAGAAGGAAAATACAAGGATAAAGTTAAACTAATGATGGATTTTGCGATTGAACATTCTGATAACGATGTCCCCGATCCATATTATGGAGGTGAGCAAGGCTTTGAATACGTTTTAGATTTATTAGAAGATGCTTGTCTTGGTCTGTTGAAACACATTGTTAAATTGGATTTAGAACAAAAATAAAAAGTGAAAAGTGAAAAGTGAAAAACAACATTCAATTACTTCCAATTAACAGTTTTTTTATTATTAAAGAAATAATTTAGGAGAGAAACAAATGGCTGAAATTAAAATTTATCACAAACCAACTTGCTCAAAAAGTAGAGCTGGCTTAAAATATCTTCAAGAAAAAGGCGTCGAGTTCGATATTATAAAATATTACGAAACTCCCTTTACTAAAAACAAGCTTAAAACTTTGCTAAAGAAAATGGGAACGAAACCGGCAGAACTTTTACGTAAAAATGAAGCAGCTTACAAAGAATTGGATTTCAAGAATAAAAAATACACTCAAGATGAAATAATTGACTTTATGGTAAACGACCCAAGCTTAATCGAACGTCCTATTATTGAAAAAGGCGAAAAAGCTGTTGTAGCTAGACCAACTGAAAAAATAGATGAGTTAATTTAAATGAAAAGTCTACTATTTTTAATCGCAATTTTTGTTTTTGCGTGCGGTCCTGAAAAGGATAGTCAAAACGAAACAAGTAATTTGGAATTTTCGTCATTTAATATCGAAATTTTGGATACAACCGATTTATTCTCAAAAAATTTAACAAGGCAGATATTGGTTGAAAAAATAAGTGAAAACAACATTTCGAATTCAACAGAATTAATTGAGGAAGGAACTGTTGAAGTAAATTATTCCAAAATATACGCAAACACTGAAAAAGAATTAACGCTTTTTTGGAATAACAATGGAGCGCTAAAATCGATAATACTCAACAATCCAGTTTCAAAATGGAGCGTAAATAATCTTAAAATTGGAATGACAATTGACGAAATAATAAACGAAAATGCCAAAGATTTTAACTTTTACGGTTTTGGTTGGGATGAAGGCGGAAAAATTTACGATTGGAATGATGGCAAATTTTCTGATTTTCAAAACGGATTAAAGGTCTATCTTTTAATCAATTTTGATGAATTTACTGAAAGCGAAATTGATAAATTATCTGGCGATGGCATTACACTAAATTCAAATGATATTATCCTCAAAAAGAAAAAAGTTATAATTGATAAAATTGAAGTAATATTTTAGATGCTGAAAGTTGACAATTGACAATTGACAATTTAGACACAAGATGTGAGATTCAAGGTGCGAGAATCAAGACACAAGATACAAGAAAAATGCAGTGACCTTAGCTTTGGTGAGTAAAACAAAAAGACAAATTAAGTAGCGGAGTATATTTTCACAAATTACAAGCTGGTAGTTTTAGCCAAACAAAAAACTTTTGCTGTTAAAATGAAAAATTTAAGAATTTAACTTTTTTTGATTACATGAAAAATATCGGTTATGAAAACGTTAATTATCATGAGTTTTTTGTTAAGTATGAGTGTATTTGCTCAATCCACTCAAAAATCACAAATAAATTCAAACTTTTATGGTTATTGGTTAAATGTGGATTATTATAATGCTCTTATTAATGGAGATACTCCACTTGAAGCATATAAATATCATGAGCCATATTTTATTGTTATCATTTCAGAAAAAGAAAACAAAGTGGGATTTTCTGACGACTTAAATGAAATAGGTTTTTATGATTTTACTATTAGTAATTCTTCAATAATATTTGAGGATAAATTGGGAAATAGTACAAATACAGTAACGTTAGCAAATAATGAAATGTTTGTTCTTAAAAACAACAAAGGTATCACAAAAGATTTCATTAAATATCCAGAAAAGTATCAAAAAGAAAACATGACCTTTGGTAGCTTCCTTCCACATTTTTTAATAAATGACCTCTATTTTAAAGGCGATTATACAACTTTAGATTCACTTAAAATGAAGTTTCATTTACTTTGGATGGGGAGATTATTGGAGTAGACAGTTATAATAAATATTACGTGTTTGCAAATTACCATTATGGTCCACCAGGTTATAACTCGCTTAGATTGAGTAATTACAACATTAAAAAAAGTAGCAGGTATTTTGCTTGGGAAAAATTAAATGACACTTTAACTATTTTTTCAACAATAGACACACTTGGTTTAAATAGAAAAAAAGGGGATATTTTTTTGAAACTCAAAAAGAAATAGTTTAATCTGCATAAAAACAGCACAAACTAATTGCTGTTTAGAACTACTTGAGAAATGGCCAATTCAGATTGGTTTTTTATAATTTTTGCAGAATTAACAAAACTAAAAGTTCGTTTTCAAATTAAAATAAGCCTAACATTAAAGAATTTTATCTGTAAATGAAATGAATGAATGTGATCTTATATTTTTTTGCTCATTTCCAGATAAAATTCTTTAAAGTTATACCTATTAAGGGGATAAAATGAAAAAGAGAAATAAATTATTGATACATTTTTTATTAATATTTTTTATTACTGCAATTGGTTGCGATAGCCCAAATGGACCTGGATATGATTTCAATCGAAGCATATATTTCCCTCTCGAAGTTGGAAACAAATGGTATTATAATTCGTATCACATAAATGATCCATTTTTTGATTCTACAAAATATGATAGAACTTGGGAAGTCAAAGAAGAAAAGTATTTAGCTAATAAGCTTTTTTATCTGATTGAAGAAACTGCATTTAATTCTGACGGATCAGTCTTCAGAACCGTATTTATTATAGCATTAAAGGAGATAGTTTGTTTCGAGTGAATTATGGACAAGAATTTATTCCATCATCTATTCAATTAGCTGGATTATTTTCAAACGATCAATATGAACGATTTATTGTTCAACCTGATAGTTCTGGAGATTATATGGGGTATGTAATCAATAAAACAGATTCTACTATTTCATTTTATTAATATCGCGATAGATGGATAGATTCTGGATGGCAAATGACTTTTCAAAAGAATATTGGATATATAGAATCTCATTCCGGTTGGGGTTTGGGAAGTAAATTAATAAAGTATGAGGTTTAAATAGGTATAACGTTATATGGATTGATTCCAAACCCCATAAAAATGCGAGGCAAACGCTGCTAGGATATGTACATTTGACACCTCCATAATTTGTGGTTGTTATAATTAGTGGAAATATTTATGTTGATGCAAAGAAAAATATTGATTTTTAAGTTGGCATTATTGTGGAGTAAGTACTGCCGCTTTGCGGCTTAGTTCAACCAGTTCTTCAAGGCCGACCGCTTTAAACGTAGCGGCATTTGTTTGGTTATAAAGTTGCGTTGTAAAAGTTAGTTGCTCTTTGAGTGTAGTTAACAAAATAAATTTATAAATAATTATTAGAGTAGATTTTTCAAAGCTGCGTTGCTGTTATGGGCGGCGGCTTAAAAACAACGCCGTTATGTGGGGAGCAAAGTTTATAGATACGAGTATAATTCAAATTTTGTATATCACATTATGATTCCGATAAGTTCTTGTGCTATATAGAAGTGATGGCAGTAAAATCCAATTTACAAATAATGAAATGGTTAATGATTTCATAAATAATAAGAAAAATGAGGTTCTAATTTGGGAACGAAATTATTATGATTGATTTTTGAAACTTTTATGATTTTGTTGCTATTTTAATCTAAATTTGAAAACAAAATTAAAGGAGATTTTATGATTTTTGATTCAATTGATAATTCAGAAACTTATTACGGACTTGGTGAAAAATTCCAAAAAGCTTTTGAATATATAAAAAACACGGATTTTAGCAAAATTAGCGATGCAAAAATTGAAATAGATGGCGATAATATTTTTGCATTGGTTCAAAAATATAATACCAAAAATCCTAAAAACGCAAAATGGGAAGCTCACAGAAAATATATTGATGTTCAATGCATGATTTCTGGTGCTGAAAATATTGGATTTGTGCTATCCGATTATCTTGATATTACTGAAGAATATAACGAAGAAAAAGATGTTGAATTTTATGATGGTTTGGGCGATTTTGTTCAATTAAACGAAGGTGAGTTTGCGGTTTTTTTCCCAAACGATGCACATAAACCCGGTTTGCATATTAAAGAAAGTGAATTGGTTCACAAAGTTGTTGTTAAAGTTAGAATCTAAATGCAATTTGAAATTCGCAAATATCATCCAACCGATTTAACGGCGCTGTATAAAATTTGTCTTCTTACAGGAAATAGCGGCAAAGATGCTACTGAATTATTTAGCGATTCTGATTTACTTGGTCACTTTTATGCAGCTCCTTATGCTGTTTTTGAACCAGAAATCTGTTTTGTGGTTACAAATAACAATAAACCTTGTGGATATATTATTGGGACAAAAGATTCGCAAAAATTTTTTGAAAAATGTGAAGTGGAGTGGTTTCCAATTTTAAGAACTCGATATCCTGTAAGAGATGTAAATGATAAATCGTGGGATGCGCGAATAATTAAACGAATTCACGAAGGACATAAAGTTAAACCAGAACTTGTAAATTTTCCAGCACATCTTCACATAGATTTATTACCCGAAACGCAAGGACAGGGAATTGGTCGCCAACTTATGGATGTTTTTATTAATGAACTTAAAAATGAAAATGTTCCAGCGCTGCATCTCGAAGTTGGAAAAGCAAATCCCGGAGCAATTAAGTTTTATGAAAAATTAGGATTTGAAATGATTAAAGAGTACGAGTTTTCAATCGCTTTTGGAATGAGCCTGAAGTAAATTTTTCCCCAATCGTCATTCTGACAATTTTTCCCAACCGTCATTCCGACAAGTTTTTAGTTGGAATCTTTATTTACTTCAGGCAAATTCCATTTTGTCACTAAATCTGAATATAATTGTTTTGTAAGTTGTACTATAATTGGATTTCGAGTCGCATCTAGCCAAAATGCAATTTCTTTCATTTTTTCGGATGCCATTGCAGTACAGCCAGCCATTGTTTCATTAGAATCAGCCCAATTGTGTAAAAATATGCATGAGCCAGCGCCTTTTTTACTATTGCTATTGTGGTCAACAACAACTCCCAATTCATAATAAATTCCAGCCTCTCTCATTTTTTCGGAGGAATTCCAATCAACGCCATTGATTGCTTTAATTTTATCACGAGCAACAAGTTGGTTATAAAATTTTGAGGAACTATCGTCAATACATTCAATCATTTCGGAAATATGAGTATATGGCATTTTTAATTCGGTCATTTGCTCGGTGGAATTATATCCAAAAACAGAACTTAGATTAAAAATTCCAGCAGGACTTTTACCATCGCCTTCCACTTTGGTTGGAAGATTTGTAAGATCTGAGGAATTGTGCAAACCAATGCCAGCAGCAAGTCCAGCTCTTCCAATTACAACCTTTATTGGTTTGCTTATTTGTTTCCACTCCATTTTGGAATTTTCTCTTTCAAAACAATATAAATATCCATTTGTGTCGCTAATTGAATTAGTTAAAACTAAAATTAATTGATTGTTCAATTCACCAATGGCAAAAGGGGTTTCTGCATTTATAAATGTGACAACCGAAAAAAATAATGCAATAATTAAATGGTTTGATTGGCTTATAATTTTACTAAAATCTGGGTTCATTTTATTTCTCCAAATTTAAAAACAGACATTGTTAATATTTAATTAAATTGATTAAAATATCAATTTAATTTTCCAGCTATAAAAGCTGTCGTCCAAGCAGCTTGAAAGTTGTAACCGCCTGTAATTCCATCAACATCTATAACTTCACCTGTAAAATATAAATTTTTGCATACTTTACTTTGCATTGTTCTAAAATCAATACTTTCTAAGCTAACTCCTCCACAAGTTACAAATTCTTCTTTAAAAGTAGTTTTCCCTTCAACCGAATAAACATCATTTGTTAACAAACTTACTAATTTATTCATTCCATTTTTGCCAACTTCTTTCCATTTTTTTGTAGATGGCAATTCGCATTTTTCCAGAATAAATAACCACAATCTTTCGGGTAACAAAAAGGGTTTCGCATTTGATAAAATTTTATTAGCATTTTCAATTGCAATACTTTTTAATTCGTTTAATACAAAATCATTGTTTGTAATGTTAATCCAATTTACTTGCACATTAAATTTGTAATTGTTTTCGCTCAAAATTCTTGCACCAAATGACGAAAGTTTTAAAATTGCTGGTCCGCTCATTCCCCAATGAGTTATTAATAAAGGTCCTTCAGATTTTAATTTTGTGCCTTGAATGCTAACAATCGATTTTTCAACAACAATTCCCATTAACGAAGTAATAGTTTCGTTTGGCATATTAAAAGTAAATAATGATGGAACTGGATTTTCAATTTTATGATTTAATTTTTCTAACCAATTAAATCCCTCCCTTTTGGGCGAACCACCAGATGCAACAATTACTTTGTCAAAAATTTTGGTTGGAATTTTTTCATTCGTAAATTCTAATTGTAATTTCTCATTTAATGGATTTATTGATTTTATTCCATGTTCTAATTTAATTTCCACACCCAAAATATTTATCTGATTCATTAAGCAATCAATTATACTTTGTGACTTCTGTGATTTTGGGAAAACGCAATTATCGTCTTGAATTATTAGAGGAACGCCTCGTGATTCAAACCACTCAAACGCATGTTTTGTATTAAATATTTGAAATGCTTTTTGTAGTTGTTTTTCCCCTCTTGGATATGCTTTTGAAAGCTCTTTAATAGAAGTACAGCCATTTGTTACATTACAACGCCCACCTCCAGAAACACTTACTTTTGATAATAATTTTGTGGATTTTTCAAATATTACAACGTTAGCATTTGGAAAATTTTCCTTAACTGCAATAGCCGAAAAAAATCCAGAAGCACCACCACCAATAATTGCAACATCCATAATTTAGCCAAAATTTATAATTTTATATTATCTAAAAATAGAATAATTTTAACTAATAATAAGCTAATAATTTGTAAGTGTATTAACAAAAAGAATTATTCTGTCTCAATTATATAACTGCATATTTTTATTGTTTACTTTAAATTTGCTTATTAGCGTTTGTAATTTTTCTGTTAAAAGATTTAAGTCCTCAGAAGCGGAAGCAATTTGCTGAACTCCAACTGCTGATTCGTTTGCTACATTATTAATTGCTTCTATATTTGTAGATACTTGTTCCGCAGTTGCAGATTGTTCTTCACTTGCCGCAGCTACTTGATTTATCTGGCTCGTTACATTATTAATACTTTCCAATATTGCTGTTAATACTTCGCCAACTTCGGCATTTAAATGCAGCCCGTTATTAACTGCTTCCCCTGCTTCTTTCATTGAATTATTTGCATCTTTAGCTTCTAATTGAATTGATTTAATTGTATCTGCAATTTCTTTTGTGGCTTTTGTTGTGTTTTCAGCCAATTTCCTTACTTCATCAGCTACTACAGCAAATCCTCTTCCATGCTCTCCAGCCCTAGCTGCTTCAATTGCTGCATTTAATGCTAATAAATTGGTTTGATCTGCAATATCATCAATAACTTGTGCAATAGCTCCAATTTGCACAGTTTTATTTGCCAACGAAGAAATATTTTTGCCTACCGTTTCGGTGGAATTAACAATTCGATTCATACCTTCCTTTGAATCTTTAAGTTTAATAGCTCCTTCGTTTGCCTTTTCATTTGCCTGTCTAGATGCCTCAGCAGATATTGTTGCGTTACTTGCTGTTTCAACAATAGTACGCGACATTTCCTCCATTGCAGCTGCAACTTCCGCTGTTTGTGAACTTTGCTGTTGTGCACCAGCTGCCATTTCTTCGGCACTCGATGATATTTGATTGCTGGCACTTGCTGTTGCTTCAACTGCATCCATTATGGTTAAAATTGTACTATTAAATTTTTCAACTATTTCATTAAATGCCACAAATAATTTTTCAATATCATCTCCATGCTTTTCTGGAGTAACACAAGCGGATAAATCTCCATCTGCAAATTTACTCATTCCAACAAGCAATTTTTGGGTTGAACGGGATAGGTAATCTTGCATATTTTTTATATTACTTATATCCGCAATAAATTCTAATGCACCAACAAGTTGATTTTCTCTATTATAAACAGGTGAACCTGTGTACATTACCGAATATTCATTGCCATTTGGTCTTGCTATATTTTCCTCAGTAACAGTTGTTCCTTTATTCATTGCTTGTTTTAATGCACATTTCTCTGTATTACAATGTTCCATTTTTAGATAATTATAACATTTTTTCCCAAGTATCTCATTTGAGGTTGAATTAACAATATCTAATCCAGCTTTATTCATGTACTCAATTTCATAATTCTTGTTTATTATCATAACTGGCGAAGGAAGGTTGCTTAAATATCCAATTTGTAGTGATATTTTTTCAACCATTTGATTAAACGATGTTGTTAATTGACCAATTTCTGTTTCATCAATAACATCAACATGGACACTTGTATCGCCAGCCGCTACTTTTTTTGCTGATTCGTTTAGTCTCGTTATGGGCGTAACAACTCTTTTTCTAATTATATACATTAGTATAAAAAATATTATAGCTACTGAAACAATTGCCATAATTGTAGCAATTATTCGTTGACTATAAATTGAATTGTATGTGTCAGCCATAGAATATCTTCCACTTATTATAACAAGGGTTTCACCTTCTTTTACATCGTGACATTCAAGGCATGTTTTATTTGCTTTAATTAATTCAACAGCTCTAAAGACAGGAATACCATTAAATTCTTCTTCAAAATATTTAGGTTCTGATTTACTAAGCACTTCTTTTTCCACAGAATCCAAATCCCTTTCGGAGTCTTTTTCTATTAAATTGGTTGGAGTTAATCTTAATTCTAAAAGTGTTTTGCTATCCCCTATACTCTCCTTAAATGGTTCTAAATCAGTTGCCCCACTATTCATTGAAAAGGTGACAGATTTTCGCAATAAATCATCCGTTTCTTTTACACTTTTATAGGTATTTTCAATTTTTAAATTTTCTTCATTTAATAACAAAACAAGCAACATTACAAATAATATTAATAACAGGGTTGATACAACAGCTAAGCCAATTTTGTAAATAATTGTGTTCTTCATTTTTCTCCTTAAATAACATTTGAACATAATATTATCGAAAAAACAACAAAAATGTTAACCCTTTGAGATTATAAATATGACTTTCACAAAATAGAATTAAAATTTTTTGAATAATAGTGGTTAAATTGTATTCATATAAAATTTATCCTTCTCCCATTTTGATGGATTTTGGAGAATATAATTTCTTATTCTTTCTAAATCTTTTTGACCTCGAATAATATGTTCATAATAATTTGGTTGCCATTTAAAATCATTATGATATAACGAATGAATTCGTTTTGTGCAAACCGATTTAAACTGTCCAATTATTGCCCCCAACGAATTAGCCTTTAAAGTAACGTGAGTATCCGTAGAGATGACCCGTTGGGTCATCTTTGGCAACCCCGACCCAACAAAATCAGATTTTCCGCCAGAATTAATTATTACAATTCCATGAATATGGTTTGGCATAATCACAAATTCATCCAAATCGACATTTTTTCGAACAACATTTGTCAGCCACCATTCCTCCTTCACAATTTCGCCTATTGAGGAATAATTCATATTCCCACTTTTAATATTCCCGAAAAATGATTTATGGTTTTCTGTACAAATTGTTACAAAAAACCAATTTGGGAAGGCATAATCAACACTTTTTAATCGGTTCGATTCTATTCTGTAACTATTTATCGTTTTATGCATTTTATGTTTTGCCCTTTGGGATTTGTTATGTAATTGTTAAATCAATTTGTAAGATGACCCAGCGGGTCATCTCTACGTATTTAATCGCATGTATTTGTGGCAACTTGTTAAATGGTCGTTCACCATTCCAATTGCTTGCATGTGGGCGTAAATTATTGTGGAACCAACAAATTTGAATCCACGCTTTTTTAAATCTTTGCTTAATTCATCCGATTCTATTGATGTTGCTGGAACTTCGCTAATTGTCTTCCATTGATTGACAATTGGTTTATTGTTTACAAATTTCCAAATATATTTATCAAAACTTCCAAACTCTTTTTGAACTTCCAAAAAAGCTATTGCATTTGTAACCGAAGCTTTTATTTTTGCTCTATTTCTAATAATTCCAGCATTTTGAATAAGTTCCTCTAACTTTGTTTCTGTATATTTTGCCACTTTTTTCACATTAAAATTATCATATGCATTTCTATAATTTTCACGTTTTCTGAGAATCATTAACCAATTTAATCCTGCTTGCGCACCTTCTAAAATTAACATTTCAAAATGTACTTTATCATCATGCACAGGAATGCCCCATTCTTCATCGTGATATTTAATATATTGTTCATCTGATCCACACCAATCACATCTTTTAACCATAAATTCTCCCATTTGTTTTAACAATAATTTCCAAATCCATCATTTTATTTTGGTAATTTACCAAAAATTTTCCAAAGCCATTTATGGAATCCATGAACAGATTTAACCGGTTCAGCAAACATTAAAATACATTCATTGTGAATTACATTTATTCCGTTCTCTTTGCAATATTCAATTGCTTTTGTTGATTCACTTCCTTGTTGCATCCAAATATGTTTAATTCCTATTATGTTTGCTTCTTCAACTATTTTTTCTGTTTCAATACCATTAACCACAATAACAACTGCTTCTATTTTACCATTAAGCTCACTAAGTTTGTTGAAGCACTTTTCTCCTTCAAATTCACTTAATTTGGAATTTACTGCAAAAACATTATACCCTTTTTGCTTAAGTTCCTTATATACAGTGTTTCCAAATTTCCCATTTTTTTGGGAAACGCCAACAACAGCAATGTTTTTTAAATTTACAAATTTTTCAATAGATTTTTTTGATGCCATTTTATATCCAATTATTTTATCCAAACAGTTTTAATATTTACAAATTCCTTTATTCCATAATGTGAAAGCTCGCGTCCGTAACCTGATGTTTTTATTCCTCCAAAAGGCAAACGTGGGTCCGATTTAACTAATCCATTAATAAATACAGAACCCGAATCAATTTTAGAAGCCAATTTTTTTGCTTTATCTATGTTGCTTGTCCATAAAGATGCACCAAGCCCAAAAGGAGTATCGTTTGCTATATTAATCGCTTCGCCTTCGTCCTTTGCTCTAATAATTATTGCAACTGGTCCAAAAAGTTCTTCGTTGTATGCAAGCATACCTTTTTGCACATTACTCAAAACAGTTGCTGGATAAAAAGCACCATCTCTGTTTAGTCTTTCACCACCACAAAGGACTTTTGCCCCTTGCTTCACGCTTGTTTTTACTTGGTAATCCAACTCTTTAAGTAAATCCTCGCGTGCAATTGGTCCCAATTCTGTTTCTTTCTCCATTGGATTCCCAACAACAAGTGAATTCATTTTGCGTACAAATTTTGATTCAAATTCATCAGCAATATCGTTGAGCAAAACAAATCGTTTAGCTGCAATACAACTTTGCCCGTTATTCATTATACGAGCAAAAACTCCTATATTAACCGCCTCCTCAATGTTTGCATCACTTAATACAATAAATGGGTCGCTTCCGCCAAGTTCCATTACACTTTTCTTTAATGCTTTTCCTGAAGCCGATGCAACAGCCATTCCCGCTGTTTCACTTCCCGTAAGTGTCGTTGCTTTAATTAATGGATTTTGGATTACACAATTAACTTGGTTTGATTCAATAAGCAGTGTTTTAAATGTTCCATTTAGTAATCCAGCTTCAGTAAATATCTCTTCAATTGCTAATGCACACAGTGGAACATTTGAAGCGTGTTTTAGCAGACAAACATTGCCCGCCATCAATGCTGGCGCAGCAAAACGAAATACTTGCCAAAACGGGAAATTCCAAGGCATAACCGCAAGCACAATTCCAATTGGGTCAAATTGAACAAAACTTTCGGAAGCATCTGTTTTTATAAATTCTTTTTGTAAAATTTTTTCGGCATTATCGGCATAATATTCGCAAACCCACGCACACTTTTCAACTTCTGCAAATGCTTGTGAAATTGGTTTTCCCATTTCTAAAGTCATAATTTCAGCATACTTATTTTTGTTGTTTCTTAGAACGTCAGCCGTTTTAAATAACAATTTACTTCTTAGTTGGAATGTTGTTTGTTTCCATTGTTGATATGCTTTTTCGGAATTTAAAATTATACTTTTAATTTTTTCATCACTCGTCTTTTCAAATGATTTTACTAATTTGTTAGTATTTGGATTGATGGTTTCAATTGCCATTCTTACACCTTAGTTAAATTTTGTAATTGAATTGCTTTAAAATAATTATAAATATTTAATAAAAACATAATAGAATTAACTTGATTAAATTAGATATTATAATTATTTATTGTTTAAATATTATTCAAAACATTAAGTGAACACAAATGGCAAAAAAAAACCCAAAAACTTTCGTTCTTGATACAAACGTTATACTCCACGATCCAAACTCAATAAACCAATTTGAAGAGAATAATGTTGTAATTCCAATTACAGTAATTGAAGAAATTGATTACTTCAAAAGAGGAACACAAGTAATTAACATTAACGCTCGTCAATTTGCAAGAACTCTTGATTCCTTAACAGGCAAGGATCTTTTTAATGGCGGAATTTCACTTGGAAAAGGAAAAGGTAAAGTCAGGATTGTAATTACAAACGGAATGTGTAAAGAAATTAAAGATGCATTTAGAGAGGATACTCCCGACCATAGAATTTTAAGTTGTGCTTTTGAACTTGAAAAAAGCAGCTCGGAAAAACGTAAAAACATACTCGTAACAAAAGATGTTAATTTGAGAATGAAAGCCAAAGCGCTTGGCATTCTTGCTGAAGATTACACAACAGACAAAATAAGTAGCATTGACGAGCTTTATAGCGGAAAAGAAATTTTGGAAGATTTTGATGATGAAATAATAAAAAAATTTTATGATGCTCCATTTAGTGTTAACACCAATGAAATTAAAGAAAAAACCGATTGTGAATTCGTTCCTAATAAATATTTTATAATAAGGAATACAAACCGTTCAGTACTGGCTTATCTTGATAGTGAGTTACAAAATTTTCATAGAATTGATAAAAATCCAGTCTCTGGTATTAAACCACGAAACTCCGAACAGACTTTTGCAACCGATGCATTGATAAATCCTAATATTCCTCTTGTTTCACTTACTGGAAAAGCAGGAACTGGAAAAACATTGATAGCATTAGCTTGTGCAATGCATGTTCGTAAAAAGTATCGCCAAATATTTGTAGCTCGCCCAATTGTGCCATTAAGCAACAAGGATATTGGATTTTTACCTGGTGATGTTGACAGTAAAATTGGACCATACATGCAACCACTTTGGGACAACTTAAAAGTTATTCAAGACCAATATTCTGAAACTGATCCTAACTATGTAGCTATTGCAAATATGATAAAAGATGAAAAACTTGTAGTTGAACCTCTAAGTTACATACGTGGAAGAAGTTTGCAACGCATTTATTTTATTGTGGATGAAGCACAAAATTTAACTCCACACGAAATAAAAACAATTATAACAAGAGTTGGTGAAGGCTCAAAAATTGTACTAACTGGTGATATTTACCAAATTGACCATCCTTATTTAGATTCCCAATCTAATGGTTTATCTTATTTAATTGACCATTTTAAGGGACAAAAACTATATGCACATATAAATCTAGAAAAAGGTGAGCGTTCTGAATTGGCTGAACTTGCAAGTAATTTGTTATAATTATGTTAAGGAATTAAAATGAGAAACATTCTGGTTTTTGTCTTTTTATTTATTGGAACTAAAATGATTGCTGCTCAAGAAATTGAATTAATGAATAAATTTGAAAATTATTCACACACTTTAGATTCAACGACAATTCCTTATAGGATGTTTATTCCTCAATACCAAGAAAATGAAAAACTTCCTTTAATTATAGCTCTACACGGATCTGGTGAGCGAGGAAGTGACAATCAAAAACAAATTGAATTTCACCGTTTATCAACTGTTTGGGTCGATTCTGCAAATCAAAAAGAACACCCTTGTTTTGTAATTGCACCTCAATGCTCTATGGAAAATAGATGGGTGGATACTGATTGGACTCAAGATAAATATGATTTTGCTCAAACTCCGATTAGCAACGAATTAGCTACCGTTAGCAATCTAATAGATTCTATCGTTTCAAAGTATCCAATAGATAAAAACAGAATTTATATTACAGGCTTATCAATGGGTGGATTAGGTTCTTGGTACCTGCTGATGAATAATCCAAATCGTTTTGCTGCTGCAATAATTATGAGCGGTGCCGCCGATCCGCAAATGGCTTGCCAAATTAAAAACGTTCCAATTTGGGCTTTCCATGGTGATATTGATGCTGCCGTTCCAGTGGAAGGCTCTAGAAAAATGATAAAAGCTATTTCTAATTGTGGGAATGATGTTCTTTTAATTTCTGACCCAAATAACAAAGATTTTTTGGACAATGAGATAATGACTAATAGAATAATTAATTCACAGCATATTTACACGGAATATAAAAACAAAGGTCATGTTATTTGGAAAGAATCATACGATAACTGGCTTGTTCGTGAATGGCTGTTTTCTAAAAAACAGAAATAAAACTACCTTATTTTATTTCTAGTTTTTCTTCAAGATAAAATAATCGTTTTGGTTCGTTAAATTTTTTGGTTAATTCATATATAAAATCAATACCTTCTCCCGTTTTCTCTTTTAAATTAGATTTCCCTGTTGTGATCAATAAATATGAATTTTTATCAAATCTAAAACTAATGTTTTGGCTTGCAACTGTTTCACGAATTAAATAATAAGTGCTTTTTTCATCTCGCATAATTTGTTTTGCAATGTCATTTTCCCATAGGACTAAATCTACATTTGCTTGTTCAGTAAACTCCCTTTCTGCATCCTTTATTTCTACTTCAACGGTAACAAATTCTGTATTAAAATTTATATTTAGCATTGTTAAAAGCTCATCTTTGGAAAATGTCATTTGACCAATTAGTGTTCCGTCATTACTAATATCCGATTTTATTTGAGGAATATCTTGAACAATAAATTGTACTCCATCTTGATTAATTCGATAAACAGTACCTGGTCGGTTATTTGTCCGTGGGGTTTCAAACGACTTAAAGTTTTTAAGCAGCGAATTTTGAGGTGCTTGTGCAAAACTTAAAATTGAAACAAAAAACAAAAGCAAAAATAACTTTTTCATCATAAATCCAAATAATTTTATTGTGTGACATTTTATTATCGAATTATTATCAAAAAAAGTTAGTTAAAAAAATGCTTTAATGAGAACTAATATTTTCGTCGCCTACAAGAGCAAATACTAATTAAACTTATAAAAAAACCGCCTATGTTTTGGAAACATGGCGGCTAATAAAACTAATTTTATTTACTCTATTTGCCTTTTTCCTTTCGTTTGGCTTCTTTTTCTGCTCTTTTTTCTTTTAATGATTTAGTTGCAACTTTTTTTACTGCCTTTTGAACTTCTTTTCCTTTTGCCATTTTATTCACCTTTTAATTTTGTTAATTATTGAATTAAAATATTACGTAAATGGTTATTAAACATAGTTTAAAATAATAATTTTTCCTTAAATGCTTCAAGTTAAATTTTTAGAACTAAATATCCAAAACCAAACATTAGTTGTTTTTTCCTTTTAATATACTATTTTTTTACTATATAAATCTCTTTCTGTGGTTTTGATAAAAATTCTGCTCCATCTTCGTGAACTACAATTATTTCCTCTATTGTTGCAATTCCATAATTTTTAATTGGTAGCCGTGGTTCTATAGTAAATATGTTATTTTTTTCAATTTCGAGATAAGGAATATTTCCATAACGTTCCCATCTTGGGCCAAGCAATGCACCACCATCGTGAGCTACGCGACCAACTTGATGTCCAAGTCCGTGTGGATATTCTTCATATCCATTTTCAACTATAAAACTGCGAGCAATTTCATCAATTTCCCACCCTTTTTTGCCTGGCTTGATTGCATCAAATGATTTTTGAATGGAATCAACAATTACATTAAATCCACGAATTACTTCAGCTGGTGGTTCTGTTTCGTTTTCTTTAAGTACATACCAAGTACGCTGTAAATCGGAACAATATCCATTTAGTTTAATTCCAAAATCCATGTTTATAACATGACCTCGTTGAATCTTGTTATTTGTTGGACCAGAGTGAGCGCCCGCAGTATCGGGACCAGAAAATACAGCTGGACAGTGCTCTTCGTCCCAAGCTAAATCAAACCCTTTTTCTTTACAAATTCCTTTTACAAATTCAGCAACATCTTTTTCAGATTTGCCAGGTTCAATAAAATTGGTTACTTGGTCAAAAATAATAAGAGTTTCCTTTATTGCCTCTTTAATGTAACCAACTTCTGCTTCCGATTTTCTTCCTCTCAAAGCTGCAACAATTCCTTCTGAGGAAACAAATCTATCTACATAAGGTGTATCTTTAAGCAAATCTACTAATTCGAGAAAAACCCCGTAAGTTAATCCATCTGCTAAACTAGAGTTTCGCGAGTAATTTATTGCAATATTTTTTGGATTAAGCTCTTCAATTGTTTTAACTAAATCTTCTCTAATAGATTTTAAGTAAGGAATTATTGTTTTGAAAGTTCCAACTGTTTTCATATTTGCTTCTTCAAGCGAGCCAATGATTGCAATAGTTTCGCCAGTTTTTGTGATAATAAAGGCAGAATGCCAAGTCGCCCCAGTACCCACAATCATATCCATCATCGGGTCTTTTAAGTTCCCGGTTTCTCTAACAAAAGTAAGCCACATATCAATATTTTTTTCATTCAAAATTTCAATCGCCTGCTTCTGTTTTTCCAACACTAATTGATCTGCCATTATGTCTCCTTTTAATTTTTATCTTTTAACTTTAGGCTCAAAACCTAATTAATTTTATATATATTAAAATTCATTCCATCTATAACAAAGTTCACAGAATTTGAATTTATCTCAATTTCCCTTCCATCAATTAAACTAATTAATTTATTTGATTTATAAAATTCTGGGAAAACTATAGTTCTTGATTCTTGCTTATCGCTTTTATTTAATATAATTAAAACTCTTTGGTTATAATCAGAACGAACGTAAGCATAAACATTTTCGTCAGCAATTAGTTTGTAAAAATCTCCGTAACGCAATGCTGTATTTTTGTTTCGCAACTTTATAATTTTGGAAACATCGCTCATTGTGCTTTTTTCAAATTCCGTAAGTTCTTCTTCAAATCGCATCATTCTTCTGTTATCAGGGTCAGATGCCCCAGTCATTCCAAATTCACTTCCATAATAAATTACTGGTAATCCTGGAATTGTATTCATATAAGCCATGTACAAAGTGAGTTTTTTATAATTATTTGGATTTTCAACTTTGGGTGGATTGTTCCAACCTTCTTCTGTTGCAGACCATTGACTAACGTTCAAATCACCATCGGCAAAAGACATAAATCTGTTTTTATCATGACTATCCATAATGTTGCTCATTAAATGCAAAGCTCCATAAACTGAAAATGTTTTCTGCATCTCTTTATCCAAACCGCTAAATGACATATCGCTATTAATAAATGTTGGAAGTGCAACATCATAAAGGTTAAAATTAAACTGCGCTGAAAGTTGTCCGTTATTTACATACGAACTTATTAAATCGTAACTTCCAAAAGTTTCACCAACTTGATAAACTTTTGTATTGCGCGGTATTTCAATTTCTCGTTTCAATTTTTTTGTTAGCTCTCTCCAAAACTTGTTTGGAACATGTTTAACCGCGTCGTGTCTAAATCCATCAGCGCCTGTTTCTTTTAACCACCAAATGGCATTTTCAGTAACTGAATCCAAAACTTCTTTTGAGCCAAGATAATCGAATGAAGGAAGATAAGGTTCAAACCAAGTTGTTAAACGGAATTCATCCCAGAAGCGGATATTTTTTCTTCCATCTGGCAAATCCAATTGACCAAACCAATTTTTATGTTTTTGGTAATATGGATGATCTTTGTGAACAT